>SCQY01000322.1 GCA_004298665.1 bacterium
TTGGACGAACGGCGGGTGCGCTCGGTACTCGGCGCAGCGGCGCTGCTCGCCCCGCTCTCGCTCGACGAGCCCCTGCCGGCGGGGATGCACGAGCCCGTCTGCGATGAGGACCCGCCGGCCATCCTGCTGCGCAACGCACGCTTGCGCGCCGTGCGCAGCGCACTGGATGGGCTCCCGCCGCGCGAGCGTGACGTGGTGCGCTGCCACTACTACCGCCGCACGACGTTCGACCTGCTTGGGCGCCGCTTCGGCGTTTCGCGTCAGCGCGTCTCGCAGCTGCACGTGCGCGCGCTGCGCAGGCTCCGTACCCGGCTGGCGGCGGAGAGCGCGGCATGAGCGGCCTGCGTTCGATCCGCGGCGAACCGCTGAGCGCGCAGGCGCTGCGCACGCACGCCGCCGATGCCGTCGGCGAAGGCGAGGAGATCCGCGCCCCCGTCACGCTGCCCCCGGGACACCCCGCTTGGCCGCGCGACCTGCTCTCCTTGACGCGCCGCGCGCGCGCCGCTTTGGCCGCGCTTCCGCGGGTCATCGTGCAGGTGCTCAGCGGCTGGGACCACCCGCTGCGCGAAGCGCTGATCGAAGGCTCGCTCGTGGTGGTCGAAGCGGCGGGAACCTACCGCGTCTGGTGAGAGGGTTGCCAGAAACCGGGATGTTCTCGTATTATGACTATAATGACTATTAGGACTAACACCAAACGAGTTGGCACCCAGCGCGACGGATTGTGGCCCGTGGCGGTGGCCAAAGCGCGCCTAAGCGAGCTCATCGAGCGCGTGCTCGCCGACGGTCCGCAGATCATCACCCGCAAAGGGCGTCAAGCGGTGGTCGTCGTGTCGATTGAAGAATGGGAACGTAAGAGCAAGCGCAGAGGCAACCTCGCCGAGTTTCTCGGCGCCTCGCCGCTGCGAGGCGCCGATATCGGAATCGAGCGCATCAAGGACGCGCCCCGCGAACTCGAGCTGTGAGATTTCTGCTGGATACCAACGTCGTGGCCGAATGGGTCAAACCAAGGCCTGCCCCAACCGTTGCACAGTGGCTGGCCGACGTGGACGAGGACCGCGTCTTCCTCAGTGCGGTTAGCATCGCGGAGATCAGTCGCGGTATCGAGTCGATGTCCGCCGGGCGGCGCCGCGAACGCTTGGCGACATGGCTTGTCGAAGAGTTGCCGGCGCGCTTCGAGCGCCGCATTCTCGACATCGATCAGCGCGTCGCCCTCGCATGGGGCGCCGTCATGGCGCACAGCCGGAAGGCGGGCGCGCCGATCAGTTCCATGGACGCATTCTTTGCGGCCACGGCGAAGGCGCACGACCTCACGTTGGTCACGCGCAACGTTCGCGATTTCAAGGCTGCCGGCATCAGGTTGTTCGATCCCTGGCAGCCGTCCGCGTAGACCGCTACAAGCGTGCCGCGACGGCCTCGCCGAAGGCGGTGGTCGAGAGATATGCTTCGCCCTGACGCACGAGATCGCGCGTGCGCGCTCCCGCTGCGATCGTCGCCTCCACCGCATGCTCGATGCGCTCAGCCGCAGCGGAGTCGCCCAGCGAGAGGCGGCAGAGCATCGCCGCGCTGAGAATCGCCGCCGAGGGATTGGCGAGGTTCTGCCCCGCGATGTCGGGGGCGGTGCCGCTAATCGGTTCGTACAGGCCAAAGCGCCGCCCCGGCTCACCGCGCGTCCCAAGCGAAGCGCTGGGAACGTTGCCGATGGAGCCGCCCAGCATCGCCGACTCGTCCGAGAGGATATCGCCGAACATGTTCTCCGTGAGAATGACGTCGAATTGGCGCGGGTTGCGCACCAGCTGCATCGCGGCGTTGTCGACCAGCACGTGCTGCAGCGCCACATCCGGGTAGTCGGCGGCTACTTCGACGACCGTCTTACGCCACAGGCGCGACGTCTCGAGCGTGTTCTGCTTGTCCACCGAGTGCACCAGCTTGCGCCGCTCGCGCGCCAGCTCGAAGGCGACCCGCGCAATGCGCACGATCTCCGGCTTGTGATAGAGAATCGTGTCCAGCGCGTACGGAACCCCGTCGCGCTCGCCGAATTCCTTGGGCTGGGCGAAGTAGGCGCCGCCGGTAAGCTCGCGCACCACGACGAGGTCGAGTCCGCGCACGACTTCGGGTTTGAGCGTGGAAGCCTCTTCGAGGCCAGGGTAGACGCGCACGGGTCGGATGTTCGCGAAGAGCTCGAAGTGCAGGCGCAGGAAGAGCAGCGAGGCTTCAGGGCGCAGATCGCGCGGAACCTTGTCACCGTCCCACTGCGGACCGCCGACGCTTCCGAAGAGCACGGCGTCGGACTGGCCCACGCCGCTCTTGGTCTGGTCGGGAATGGGCGTCCCGAAACGATCGTAAGCGCCCCCGCCCACGGGGTACTCCACGTACGCGTCGTTGGGGCGAACGCGGCGCAAGATCTCCAGCGCGACGCGCGTGACTTCGGGACCGATCCCATCACCGGGGAGTACGGCAATCGTCGACATCACTCTCTGACTTTCTAGCTGAAGTGAAACGGAGCGCGAGGCCCCGCGTGGTAAACGGTTGCGCCCGCGGCGGCGCATTCGCCCACGCTGCGTAGGAGCGCGGCGCGGAACGCTCCGCTGTGCTCGACGGCGACCAACAGTGCGGCGGCGAACGCCGCGCGGGGATCGTGCGCCGCCACCAAACGCCCCCGCGCGGCGATAGCCGAAAGGGTTTCCCAGATCGCGGCGAAGGGTGGCGCAACCGCGCCGCGGCGCCCCGACAGCGGTCTGCCCAGCGTGGGAACGTCGCATGCGGCGGGCGCCGGATGCGGCCCGGTGTAGCCGAGCACGAGCCACTCCTGCTTGCCGGCCACGCGTGTCAGCGCGCGCTGCCAGCGCGCGTGACTCTGTTTGGCGGCGGCATCGAGCTCGCTCGACGAGGCGAAGATGGTCCCGGTCTTCGCAGGGAGCAACGTGGCCTTGGCGGCAAGGCGGTCGCAGAGACGCCGCTGCATATGTCCCTCGCGCGCCATCCACGCAGCCTCACCGGCGTGCACGACGTCGTCGGCACGCAGCGGCCGAACCAAGAGCGCGAGATCGCGAAACGCCAGTGCCTCGACACGCACGCCTTCGACGGAGAAACGGTGTCCCGCAAGCGTGCTGTCGGTAACGCCGAGGAGAGCCACTCCGCGACGCGTGTCGCGCAAGGAACGCTGCTCAGCGTACTGCGGCTTCATCTACCGGGAGTTCCGCTCGACGTTCGCAAGCGCCTCCTGTGGCGTGAGGTTCGCGATTTGCAACAGCTTCGTTCGCGATCGCTCACCGTGCACGAGAAGCACTTCGCGCAATGGAACGCCGGCGGCCTGGGCCACCAGCCGGCGCACAGCTTCGTTGGCTCGCCCATCGACGGCCCGCGCCCGCGTGGCCACCAGCAGTCCCCCATCATCGGTGACGGAGACGCACTCAGCGCGCGCGCCGGGGCGCACGTGCACGCGCAGGAGGCGCTCGCTGCGCGACTCAGGCGCCGACGGCGGGGTCCTCGAGCAGGCCGACGTGCAGATGTTCGCGCTCGGGTGCCGGCGCCGGAGCGGGCGTGCCGTTCGACGCAGCCTCCGTGGAAGGGTGACGCTCCTCGATCAGTGAGAGGTGCGTCAGCAGCAGAGCGCGCAGCTCGTTGCGCGCCTTCTCGCGTTCCGCAAACGCGTACTGACGTTCGCGGTTGGCTGCCTCGATCTGGTCCTTGAGCGTAGCGACTTCCTTCTCGGCCTCGATGCGCGCCTGGCGGATGATGAGGTCGGCCTCCTTGTGCGCCGCGGCCTTGACTTCGTCGGCGGTCCGCTGGGCCAAGAGCAACGTGTTCTGGAGCGACTCCTCCATCGCTTTGAAGTGGCTGATGCGCTCCTTGAGGTCGAGCAGCTCGGCCTCGAGGGCGGCACGCTCCTGCCCTTCGTCCTCCAAGCCCTCGATGATCTCGTCAAGGAACTGGTCGACGTCCTCGCGGGCATACCCCTGGATCGCCTTCTTGAAGGTCCGGTGTTGGATATCGACGATCGTGATGCGCTTCAACGCTTCCCTCCAAATGCTGCACCGTCGAACTCGCCGGCAAAGGCGTCGCTCTCGAGGCGCTGGTTGACCGCGTCGACGTCGACGCCCGCAGGCACCACGAGGTAGATGCCGTCGGCAAGCTTCTGCATCTTCCCCTCGAGCGTATAGGCGACGCCCGCGATGAAGTCCACCACGCGCTGGAGCAACTGACGGTCGGCATTCTGCAAGTTCATGACAACCAAGCGCCGCCCGCGCAACGCGTCCGCGATCTCCGTGACCTCATTGAAGGCACGCGGCACGAAGAGCGCAACACCCACACGCGAGCGATCTCCCGTTCGCCCCTGTTGGAAGGGAACGACTTTGCGCCGCTCCTCGGTTCCCGGGCGCGTCTCTTCTTGGAAGAACTCGTCTTCTTCGTCGCGCAACGAGAAGAACGCACCAATCTTCTGCAAGACTGTCATCAGCGGATCGCCTCCTTCGCGGGTCGGGGTCCGAAGATTGCGGTACCGAGACGGAGCTCGGTGGAGCCGGCCGCCAGCGCCTCGCGCCAGTCGCCGCTCATGCCCAGCGAGAGCACCTTGCCGCCGCTGCGCTCGAAACATGCGCGCGCCGTCTCGAACGCCCGCATGGTCTGCACCTGCGGCACGCCGGCGGGAGCGATTGCCATCACGCCCTCCACGCGCAGGTGCTCGAGCGCACGCGCGCCCGCCAGCAGATCGTCGAAGGCCTCGGGGCGGACGCCGAAGCGCTCCGTCGGCGAGATGTTCACCTGAAGCAGCACGGGGAGCGTGCGCCCCTGCGTCGCCGCGGCACGGTCGAGCGCGCGGGCCGCCTCGATGCGGTCGACGGACTCCACGATGTCGAAGAGCTCGCAGATCCGGCGCGCCTTATTGGTCTGCACGTGCCCGATGAAATGCTTGCGCACGGGGAGATCAGCGAGCTTGCCCTCGGCTTCTTTGACGTAGTTCTCACCGACACTCTCGACGCCGGCGGCGAGGGCTTCCTGAACGCAGGTACGCGGCTGAAATTTCGTAACGGCCACGACGCGCACCGTTCCAGGCCGTCCCAGCGAACGCAAGACCGCGTCGATCTCTGCACGCACGGCCGCGTAGCGATCGGCGATCGAGCCGCGCTCGAGCATCATGGGCGAACGTCTTCGGCGCAACGCTCCGCGATGCCTGGCGCGGCAACGGCTTCCGCCGCTCGTTCATCTCCGAAGGCGCGCAGGGCCTCGTCACGCCATGGCGCCCACGCGCCGCGCTCGATTGCAGCACGCGCCTGCGCCGTGAGATCGAGCAGCACGGCGAGATTGTGATAACTCAGGAGAATCGCGCCCAGCATCTCTCCGGCGCGGAAGAGATGGGCCAGATAGGCGCGCGTGAAGTTGCGGCAGACGTAGCACGAGCAGCGCGCATCGACGGGCGCCGTGTCCAGCTTGTAGCGCGCCATGCGCAGGTTCAGCTCGCCCGAGCGCGTGATGGCGCGCGCGTTGCGCCCGCAGCGCGTGGGGTAGACGCAGTCGAACATGTCGATCCCCGCCTCGATGGCTAAGATGATGTCCACCACGGTTCCCACGCCCATCAGGTAGCGCGGGCGCTCCTCCGGCAGGAGGCCTGCCGTGTAGCGCGCCAGCGCGAACATCTCGGGACGCGTCTCGCCGACCGAGAGACCGCCGATGGCGTACCCCGGAAAGTCGAGCGAAACCAGGGCCTCGGCGCTGCGCGCGCGCAGGTCGCGATCGAGCCCCCCTTGCACGATGCCGAAGAGCGCGGTGGCCTCGCGATGGGTCCAGGCCTCCTTGCAGCGGCGCGCCCAAGCTGCGGTGAGCTCGACGGAGCGCTCGAGGTCGCGGCGCTCGGCCGGCAGCTTCACGCAGACGTCCAGCGCCATTGCGATATCGACGCCCAGCGCCTCCTGGAAGTTCACGACGTTCTCGGGCGTGAAGCGGTGGCGGCTGCCGTCGATGTGTGACTGAAAGAGCACGCCGTCGTCGTCCAGCGTGCGGCGCCCTTGCAAGCTGAAGACTTGGAAGCCGCCGGAGTCCGTGAGGATCGGGCGCTCCCAGTGCATGAAACGATGGAGGCCGCCGCAGGCTTCGATCGGCTCGCGCCCCGGGCGCATCCAGAGGTGGTAGACGTTGGAGAGGATGATTTGCGCCCCCAGCTCCTCCACTTCGGCGGGCGTCAGCCCTTTGACGGTGGCGGCCGTGCCCACGGGCATGAAGATCGGCGTCTCGACAATCCCGTGAGCCAGGCGCAGCGTGCCGCGGCGCGCCGCACCGTCACGTGCGCGCACGCTGAAGCTAGACACGGAAGAGTTCCTTGGCCGCCGCGTACTCCAGCGGCGGGTCCACTTCGAAGACGAGCGGCTCGCCGGTGAGCGGATGATGGAACGCCAGGCGGCCGGCGTGGAGCGCCTGCCCCGGCAGCGCGACGCGGTGATCGGCATGGCCGTAGACGGGGTCGTTGAGCAGCGGGTAGCCCAGCGCCGTGATGTGGACGCGAATCTGATGCGTGCGCCCCGTCTCCAGCTCGAAGGCCAGCTCCGTGGCGCCGCGCAGCGGCTCCAAGGTGCGGTAGTGCGTCACAGCGTGCTTGCCTGCTTCGCGCACGGCCATGCGCTGGCGGTGGCGCGGATCGCGGCCGATGCCCCCCGTGAGGGTGCCGGACGGCGGGTTCACCGTCCCGAGCGCGATGCCGACGTAACGGCGCGAGATATGCCGCTGCTGCATCGCGCGGCCCAGCAGCTCCAGCGCGCGCGGCGTCTTGGCGACGACGAGCAGCCCCGACGTGTCGCGGTCGAGGCGGTGCACGAGACCTGGGCGCAGCGGCGCCTCCTCACCTTCTCCCACGGGGAGGTCTTCGACATGCCCCAGCAGCGCGTTGACGAGCGTGCCGCTATAGGCTCCGTGCGCGGGATGGGTCACCATCCCGGCCGGCTTGTTCACCACCAACAACGCCTGGTCTTCGAAGACGATCTCCAGCGGGATCGACTCCGGGCGCGCGTTCAGCGGCGGCAGCGCATCGATCTCGTAGTCGATGCGATCACCGGAGGTCACCGTTTCGCTGCTCTTGGCGGCAATGCCGTTGAGCAGCACGTGGCGGGCACGGATGGCCGCCGCGACGCGCGTGCGCGGCACACCCGCCAGCTTCGCCAGCGCCGTGTCCAGACGCGCGCCGGCGAGCAGAGCATCGACGGTTACCTGCATCAGCGCTGGTCGATCTCTCCCGAGTGCTCGCCGCGCAGGCGACGCAGCGCCCGTTCGCTCTCCGGGCAGCTCGCGTATTCGATCTCGTCGTCGCGTCCCTTGGACCATGAAGCGCGCCCGCCGCTCTCCGGCTGATTCATCACGGTCTCCGGGCGGCGCGACGCGTGTTGGCCGCTTTCAGAAGAGGTGACGAAGAGCAGCAGCACGCCGATCAAGATCAGCGCGTCGGCGACGTTGAAGACCGGGTAAGCCTGCCAGAAAGCGAACTGCAGGAAGTCGACCACGAAGCCGTAGTGCACGCGGTCGACGATGTTCCCGGCGGCGCCGCCAACGATCATGCCGAAGGCAACCTGCATGAACGGCGAGCGCTGCATGCCGCGCCGCGCAACGCCGAAGAACAGCAGCAGCACGGCCAGCGCCAGCGCGATGAGCACGGCCGGGTGCGAGCCGAAGAGGCCGAATGCGCCACGGCGATTCTCCACGTACGTGAAGAGGATCAGGTGCGGAATGCCCACGATGCTTTGATCGGGCAGCAGCGCATGGCGGATTGCAGCCTTGCTGAGCTGATCGAGCGCGAAAGCCAGCAATGCCGCGAGCCACAGGATTCCCGCCACCCTTAGTG
>SCQY01000323.1 GCA_004298665.1 bacterium
CGAAAGCTCCGTGGCACCCTCGGTGGTCACACCCAGCACGAGCGCGAGACGTCCGCCCAGCGCCGCCTTGAGCGCCTCTTCGTTCCCGATGCCGTTTTGCAGGCTGACCACGACGCACGCTGGGTCGATCTTGCCGGCGAAGGGGCGCAATGCTTTCAGCGTATCCTGTGCTTTGACGAAGACGAACAGCATCTCGCAGGCGTAGAGATCCTGCGGGCGCAGCGTTGCGCGTACCGCACGAAGCTCGCCGTACTCCTCGCGCAGACCCTGCGCGAGCGCGGCGACTTGGGCGGGGCGCACGTCGAGCACACAGACTTCTGCGACCGGCGCAAGCATCCAGGCGAAGAGCGTGCCCATCGCGCCGCCGCCGACGAGCCCCACGAACGGTTTTCTCAACGTCCCTTCCACACTGGAACGGTTCGCTCAGTAATGATAGCGGAACCTTCGCGCGCCGCGCGCTCTCCGGATACGGAAGAACGCGATGAGAACCAGCCCCGCGACGAAGCCGCCGATGTGCGCGAAGTACCCGACGCCGCCTTGCTCGCTCATCGTGCGGCTGGTGAGCGTGCCGGCATGGATGAACTGCAGTGCCGCCCAGAATCCGATGACGATGATCGCCGGAAGCCGCAGGAAGAGCGGAAAGCAGCCGATGGGGACGACGGTGCTGATCGTGCGCGTCGGAAACGTCAGAAGGTACGCCCCTAAGACACCGGCGATCGCGCCGGAGGCGCCCACGGTAGGGATGTGGCTCCCGGGCGCCGCCCACACTTGGACCAGTCCTCCGATGACCCCAACGACGAGGTAGAAGGCCACGAAGCGCAGCGAACCCGTCAAGTACTCTATCTCCGGCCCGAAGACGAACAGGTAGAGCATGTTGCCGAGAAGGTGCAGCCAGCCGGCATGAATGAAAAGCGAGGTAAGCAGGGTCAGAAAAAACGGCTGCGGTGCGCCGGCCGCGGCGATGCCGTGCGCGATGTCAAACGGCACGGCGCCGTAGCCCGTGATGAAGGCCTCCATGCAAACGGTGCCGCAGGCCTGCGCGAGCGAAAGTTCGTGGAGAAAGACAACGACGTTGGCCGCGATCAGGGCGTAGACGGCAAAGGGAAAGATCGGGAGACGCTCGCCGGCGTCCCGAAACGGAATCACCAGTCGAGTTCCAGGCCGAATACCGGGCGACGATCCTGGCTCATGAGGTCACGCTCGCCGGCGAAGCCGCTGACGCCATTGGTTATCCGCACGCGCCCGTAGAGGTCAAGCGTGGGATGGCGTAGATCGTAGAGCAGGGCGTCCAGGCCGAGCGGCCCTTCCTCGGCGCTTCCCGCCACGCCGAGCCGAGAGTAGAGTACACCGCCGCCCAGGCGGAGGTTGGGCGAGAGCCGCCTGAAGATGGCGGCGTTGATGGTGGAGTAACCGCCGATGTCGTTGGCGCCGAGCTCGGCGCTGGTGGCGGCATGCGGCCTGATCCAGACGTCGATGTCGGACTGGGGACCGCGGTCTTTCGAGAGCAGCGGCGTGTTGAAATGCGTGCTATCGCTCTTCGCGAGCTCGCTTATGCGGAGCTGCACGGCGAGGAGGTCGCCAAACCTGCCGGCTGGCGCCCTCAGACGGCCATGTGTTACGCCTTGATCCTGCGGCGGGCTGGGCGGTGCGCCCGGAACGACGCTCCCCCTGGGAGCCGGCGTGGCGCCGGCGTCGACTCCGTACACGCTGGAGCGTCCGCCGAAGCGCCCCAGGATCGAGTTGACGCGCTGCGAGGCGGCATCGATGTTGGCCACCGTGTCGTGCAGCTGCGCCTGCGTCTGCGAGTTGCCCGTCAGCCGATGGAGATCGTCCGCGATTCCGGCGATCGATGCGGCGGTGTTCTTCAACTGGGTGGTCGTGTCGACGACGTTCTGGTGGATCGCCGGATCGCCCGCGAGCTGCTGCACGTTATCGGCCGCCTTGGCCACGCGCTTGGAGATGAGCGTGAGATTGTCGACGATCTCCGAGACCTGGCCGCTCTTGGCATCGACGGTCCGGCGCAGCGAGCCGCTAAGCGCAACGAGGTTGTCGCTGATGACGCTCAGGCTCTGCTGTGCCTGCGCCGACATTTGATCGGAGCGTGCCGAAAGGATACCGACGGTGGCGGCGCTCTGCCTCGAGAGCGTATCGATGCTGCGCGCACTTTCCTGGAGTGAGGTCATGATCTCGGGCTCGCGGCGTGCGATGTCTGCCAGCATCGCGTCGACGCGCGCTGCTTCGCTCTGCCCCGTCGACAACAAGTCGGCGATGGTGACTGGGATCTTTCCTTGAGGCTGTTGAGCCAAGGGGAGTATGACGTGCTCCATGGGCGGCGGCACCGGTCCGCCTTCGGCGTGTTTGGGCAACTTGATGGTGAGGTACGGGTCGCCGGTGATGGGACTCTGGATGAGAAACTCGGCGTTGCTGGGAATGTCGACCGAGCGCCGGATGTTGAGGATCACTTCGACGGTGTAGTCGGGAAGCAGCGTGACGTCGGCAACCGTGCCGATGATGACGCCCTGCTGCATCACGTAACCGCCCTGCTTGAGGCCGACGACGTTGGAGAAGTGGACTCCGATCTGGTAACCGCGGCGCGACCCGAGGTCGGAGATCACGTAGAATACAAAGACCAACGCCAGGAGGCCGGCCAAGGTGAAGAGTCCGACGCGGGCTTGATTGCTCACGACTTCGTCATTCGTCGCTCAAATGGCGCTGCCATTCATCGCTTCTTGCTCCTTGCCGGCGACCCGCCTCACAACCGCACGCAGTGCCATGGTCCGCCAGGTTCCTTTGCTACATACCGCTAGATCGGGATTGGTCCCTGGTCGCGTCCCTGCAGGAACTGTTGAACGATCGGGTTATCGGATGCGCGGACCTCCTCCACCGACCCTTCCGCGATGATCGCCCCCTCGAAGAGCAGGGCGATCCGGTCGGCCATCTGATAGACGCTCTGCATGTCGTGAGAGACCACGACGACCGTGGCGCCCAGACGGCGATTGATGTCGAGGATGATGTCGGTCAGCAGATGCGTCACGATCGGGTCCAGCCCCGACGTGGGCTCATCGAAGAGCACGATCTCGGGTTTGGTCACCACGGCGCGCGCGAAGCCTGCCCGCTTGACCATACCTCCGGAGAGCTCCGCCGGAAAGCGATCGATGGCGTCCGCCAGACCCACCATCTCCAGCGTCTCGCGGACGGTCGACGCGATCTCGACGTCGCTCATCCGCGTGTTCTCGCGCAATGGGAGGGCGACGTTGTCACCCACGGTCAGCGAGTCGAAAAGTGCGGCAAACTGAAAGGCGAACCCGATCGACTTGCGCAGCTCGATGAGTTCGGCATGTGCCATGCTGCAAAGATTGGCGCCCTTGACGACGACGCTTCCGCGTTGCGGCAGGCGCAGCCCGTTGATCAGCCGCAGCGTGGTGCTCTTGCCGGAGCCCGAGAGACCGATGATGCAGGTGATCTCACCTGCGGGAATGCGCAGCGAGAGCCTGGAGAGGACGATCTTCTCGCCGAAGGCCAGCTCGATGTCGTCGAGTTCGATGATCGGCTCGCCGCGTTTCATCGGAAGAGCAGATAACTCAAGGTGAAGTTGGCGGTGAAGATCAAGATGATCGCCAGCACCACGCTGCCCGTGGTAGCCTTGCCGACGCCTGCCGCGCCGCCGCGCGTGGTCAGCCCCTGATAGCAGCCAACCAATGCGACGATCATGGCGAAGATCAAGCTCTTGAGGAGGCCCTTGCTGACGTCGGTCATCGTGATCGTCTGGCGTACCGAGGTGATGTAGTCCTGCGGCGAGATGTTCGCAACTTCGTGGGCAATCCACATGCCGCCGCCCACGGAGATGATGTCGGCGAAGACCGTGAGGACCGGAAGGGTCAGCAGCAGGCCGATCAGACGCGGCACGACCAGCATGCGCGTGGGCGAGAGCCCCAGCGCCTCCAGGGCCTCGACCTGCTCCGTCACCACCATCGAGCCGATTTCCGCGGCGATCGCGGAACCAACGCGTCCCGCTACGACGACGGCCGTCAGCATCGGCCCCAGTTCACGCACCGTTCCGTAGGCGACGGCGCCGCCCACCACGTTGCCAAAACCATACTGTACGGCTTGCACGGCGGACTCTAGCGAGATCACCATCCCGGTGAAGAGCGAAGTCAACAGGACGATCACCGTGCTCTGCGTGCCGAGGACGTACGCTTGATTGATCGTCTCGACGATACGCACGCGCAGGCGCACGATGAAGCCGGCCGCCTCCGCGGCGAGGGCCGCCACTCCGCCGGCATACTCGAGAAAGCGGATCGTGAGGCGCCCGAGCGACTCCAGCGCGTTCATGGGTTGCGGCGTTCCGCCTTGCCCAACAGCTCGAGCGTATGGCCTGCACCGGCGAGGCGCCGTTGCGCGACGCCGCGCTCAGCCTGGAGGTTGTACTGCTGCTGAAAGAGATCGTCGAGCCTGCGGTCGAGGTCTTTGAGGTGAGCGCGCGCTTCGCGCTCGAGCCCCTCGAAGTAGCGGCGCGCCTCGCGCAGGAAGACGGCAAGCTCCCGCTCGGAAGGCATCTCGTTGCGCTCGAGGCGCCCTTGAAGAGCTTCGAGCACAGCGCGCAGAGCGCGGTCGCTGATGCGGTAGGCACCCACCTGGCGAACGAGGACGGCGAGGTCGACAGCGATCGGCATCATGCGAGTGCGCGCCGCTGCTCCTCGAAGATCTGGCGAATTCCCTGCTCCGCAAGCGCTAGCAGCTTGTCGAGATCGCTGCGCGTAAACGGCGCCGCCTCGGCAGTCCCCTGGATCTCCACGAACGCCCCGGCATCGGTCATGACGACATTCATATCCGTCCCTGCCCGGCTGTCCTCCTCGTAGGCCAGGTCCAGCAGGGGCCAGCCGCCGACGTAGCCCACGCTGACGGCGCCCACCATGCCGGATAGGGGCCACGCGCGGATCGTTCCTTGCTCCATCAGCTTGCGCATGGCTTGAGCGAGCGCCACGTAGGCTCCGCTGATCGAGGCGGTGCGCGTTCCTCCGTCTGCCTGGATCACGTCGCAGTCGAGGATCACGTTGCGCTCGCCAAGTTTGCCGAGATCGGTGACGGCGCGCAGCGAGCGCCCGATCAGACGCTGGATCTCGTGGGTGCGTCCGCCGATGCGCCCCTTGACAGACTCGCGCGGCGTGCGTTCGGCCGTCGCGCGCGGAAGCATCGCATATTCGGCGGTCACCCAGCCCGTGCCGCGTCCGCGCATCCAGCGCGGAACGTCGGCTTCAACCGTCGCTACGCAGAGCACCTTGGTCTTCCCGAGCGTGATGAGGGCGCTTCCCTCCGCGTGCGGCAGCGCGCCCGTCTCGATCGAAAGGGGACGCAGATGATCGCGCGCTCTCCCGTCCGCTCTCATTCTACGGTGACCGTCTTGGCGAGGTTGCGCGGCTGATCGACGTCGCAGCCTTTGAAGTCGGCGATGTGGTAAGCCAAGAGCTGCAGCGCAATGACGTTGACCACGGGGGCCAACAGCGGCTCGACTCTTGGCACGGGAATGACTTCGTCGGCAATCTCCGCTACGTCGGCGTCGTCGGCGTGACCGATGCAGATGATCGGTGCCTCGCGCGCCTTGGCCTCGGCGATATTGGAGAGAATCTTCTCCCTAACGTGCCCGGAGGTCACGACGGCAACCACCGGAGTACGGTGGTCCAGCAGAGCGATCGGCCCGTGCTTCATCTCACCGGCGGCGTAGCCCTCGGCGTGAATGTAGGAAATCTCCTTGAGCTTGAGGGCACCTTCGAGCGCCGTGGGGTAGTTGATGTAACGGCCCAAGAACAGTACGCTCTGCGCTTCGCTCAGCGTGCGCGCGACACGTTTGATGCGGTCGCTCTCGTTGAGCACCACGTCGATGGCCGCCGGAAGGAGGCTCGTGGCTTGGGCGATCTCGCGCAGGCGTTCGGCGGGCTTGGTCGCGCGCACGCGCGCGAGGTGGAGCGCAGTGAGGATCATCGCCGTCACTTGCGCCGTATAGGTCTTGGTAGCGGCTACGCCGATCTCGGGACCGCCGCGCGTGAAGAGCGTGCCATCGTCCAAACGCGTGAGGTGGGAGCCCACGACGTTGCAGATGCCCAGCAGCGAGGCTCCGCGATGCTTGGCGATCTTGGCGGCCTCGATGGTGTCGGCCGTCTCGCCCGATTGCGAGATCGCGAGCACCAGCGCCGCGGGGTCCACGACGGGGTCGCCGTACCGGAATTCGCTGGCCAGCTCCATCTCAATGGGCAGGCCAACTAGCGAGCGCAGCAGGTACATGCCGACCATGCCCGCGTGATATGCGGTTCCGCAACCCGTGATGCATATCTTCGAGATCGCGCGCAACATCTCGTCATCGATCGAACCCAGCTCCTGCTCGAGCCGCACGTCAAAGTTCTCGTCGATGCGCCCGGCCAGCGTCTCCTTGACGACGCTGGGCTGCTCGAAGATCTCCTTGAGCATGAAATGCTTGTAGCCGCTCTTCTCCGCCTGGGCCGCGCTCCACGTGACGCGCATGACCTTGCGGTCGATCGGCGCGCCCTCGAAGGACGTGAGCTTGTAGCCGTCGCTCCCGACGACCACGAGCTCGCCTTCCTGGATCACCACGGTATCGCGGGTGTATTGCAGCAGCGCGGGAATGTCCGAGGCGACGAACATCTCCTGTTGGCCCACGCCCACGATGAGCGGCGAGGCGCCGTTGCGTGCGAAGATAAGCGCAGTGGGATCCTTCGAGGAGATGACCCCCAAGCCGAAGGCTCCGCGAAGCTCTGCCAGCGTGCGGCGCACGGCGTCGACGATGTCTCCCTTGTCGTGCGACTCGATGAGATGCGAGATCACTTCCGTATCCGTCTCGGAAACGAAACGATGGCCTTGGGCCTTTAGCCGCTCGCGCAGCTCGGCGTAGTTCTCGATGATCCCGTTGTGGACCACGGCGATGCTGCCCGTGCAGTCGAGATGCGGGTGGGCGTTGACATCGTTGGGGCGTCCATGTGTCGCCCAGCGCGTGTGACCCAAGCCGATCGTGCCGTGGAGCGGCTCGTCGTGGAGCATCGAAACCAGCCGCGCGAGCTTCCCAACGCTCTTGCTTCCCTTGAGCACGTGCTCGTCGATTACGGCGATGCCCGCCGAGTCGTATCCCCGGTACTCGAGCCGAGCCAGGCTATCGAGAATGATGGGCACGCTGTCGCGCTGCCCGATGTATCCTACGATTCCGCACATAGCCGTTCATCCCCATTCACTTCGGCACGCTCCGTTCGAGGCGCTCCCCACGTGTTGCGGCCCACTTCGCCGGGGACGGCCTCTCTTACTTGAGACCGCCCGGGGCCGCGCGCCCCGGCGGTGGCCGCCTTACTTGAGGCTTTCTTTGACCCGGTGGTAGCGGATCTTGCCTTCGCTGACTTCGGCAAACGAGGTGCTGACGGGCTTGTTGGGGTTGGCGTCGTCGACCAGCGGGGAAACGCCGTTGTTCAGCTGCCTGGCGCGCTTGGTGACGACGTTCACCAGCGTGAATTTCGAGTCGACGTGTTTGAGAAGCCCCTCGAGGTCGGTGAAGACCGAACCTGATGCCATGGTGGTGTCCTTGCTCCTTTATGGTTCCGTGACGATTGCTTGAATACGGCCGTCATTGTAGCGATGGATCCGCAGCTTCTCCGCACGCAGAATTGCCCGCAGGTCGGCGATAGCCGCCTCGTGCTGCTCGTCGGCGTTGATCACGAGGTAGTCGAAGCTGCGCATCGACTTGATTTCTTCGTGCGCGATGGCCAGGCGCGCAGCGATCTCTTCGTTGGTCTCCGTCCGTCGCGCCTCGAGGCGCCGGCGCAAGTGGGCGAACTTGTCCGGCAAGATGAAGATCAAGACGGCGTCCGGGAACGATGCCTTGATGCTCAGCGCGCCGTTGACTTCCGGCTTGGCGATCACGTCGTAACCGTGCGCCAGCGTGTCCTTGATGAAGCCGCGCGGTGTGCCGTAGAGGTTCCCGTTGTACTCGCGCGTTTCGAGGAACTCCCCGCTGCGCATCCCCTCCTCGAAGACGTCACGCGCAAGGAAGAAATAATCCTCGCCTTCGCGCTCCCCTTCGCGCGGCACCCGCGTCGTCGACGAGACAGAGTACTTCAGACCGCTCGAGCCGCGCAATAGACCATCTACCAAGGTGTCTTTGCCCGCTCCGGAGGGGCCGGAGACGACGAAGAGCAAACCCGGGCCGGTCACGAACACCTCCTTACAACTTCTGTCGACGCCAAAAGAACAAGGTTCGTACGCAGCCTACGGGAACCCTGGCGGTCATGATGACGACGACGCGCGGCGGCGTGCGGGGCGATTGGCTCCTGCTGCGGCGTGAGGCCGCTGAGCTTGCCGCAGAGCTGCATGGTGCACGCATCCGCGACGCCGGCGTACTGGCCGACGGGCGCTTTGCCTTGGCCTTTGGAGGGCGCGGCGGCGACCGCCTACTCGTCTTCGACCCCTTTGGACCCCAGCCGAGCGCGTTGCTCGAACGCGGCGAGCTGGCGATCGGCGCCGAGCCGGGGTGGGTTCGTCCCCTGGCCGCGGCGCTCATCGGTTGGACCGTGATCGACGTCAGCAGCATCCGCGGCGACCGCGTGCTGATCCTCGAGCTGGGGCGGGGAAGCCAGTTCGGCGTGCGCAGCGAGGGGCGCTTCGTGGCCGAGCTGATACCGCGCTTCGGCAACCTCCTGGCCCTGCGCGGCGAGACGATCGTAGCCCTGGCACGCCAGTTCACGCGCGCGGAGAACGAGGTGCGCGAAGCGCTTCCCGGACGGCGCTACCAGCCTCCGCCGCCTCCGCCGCCGCATCCCGAGCGAGGCGCGCTGGAGGCGGCTCTCGCCGATGTGATCGACGATCCCGCGGCGCTGCGCCGCTTGCCGCTCATCGTCTATCGCGATCCAGAAGATGGCCGCATGATCGGGGCGCATCTCGTTGATCTTCCCGGATACGCGCAGGCGCGCGTGGAGCGGCGCGCCTCGCTCCTGGAGGTGTTGGCGGAGAGCCACGGCCAGGGGCGGCGCGCGGCGCTCGAAGCGAAGATGGCGCGGCGCCGCGAGCGCGTGCTGCGCGCGTTGGCCAAGGCGGAGCAGGGGGCGCTGGCGGAGGCGCAGGCGTTGCGCGAGCGACTGACCGCGGGCGAAGAGCGCGAGCGGCTGCTTGCCTGGGGGAACGCGCTCTACGCACACCTGAACGAAGTTCCGGCGCGAGCCGAGCGCTTCACACCGCCAAGCCAGCCGGACCTCACGGTCACCCTCGACCCAGAGCTGGACGCCAAGGGGAACGCTGCCGCCTTCTTCGCACGTTACCGCAAGCTCTCGTCGGCGATGCCCCATATGGAGCGTCGTCTAGCCGAACTGGAGCGGCGCCTGGAGCAGCTCGCCACGCTGCGTTGGGAGTGCGAGCGCGTGGCCCCCGAGGATCTTGCCGACGTGGAAGCGGCCGTGATGATGCTCTCGAGGCCGCGCGCGAAGGCGCGCGAGCGCGCCAACGGAACGCGCAAGCGCAAGCTGCTTACGGTCGAGCTTGCGTCCGGTGCACGCATGCTCATCGGCCGCTCCCCGAGCGAGAACGCTCAGCTGACGTTCGAGGTGGCGGGGGCCGAGGATCTCTGGTTCCATGCCAAGGGCGTGCCGGGGGCCCACGTCATCCTGCGGCCGCCTCCGGGGTGTGAGTCCGACGCGGAAGATATTGAGCTCGCCGCGCGGGCCGCGGCGCTGCATTCCAAGTCTCGCCAAAGCGCCAGCGTTGCCGTCGACTACACCAAGCGCAAGCGCGTGCGCAAGCAGCATGGCGCCCCGCCGGGGCTGGTCTGGTACGACGGCGAACGCACCATCCATGTCACACCAGGATGAGGGCGGCCGCGGCGAACGTTGGGTGCTTGCGCAGACCGCACTGCTCGTGCTCTACGTCGCGGTGCCGGGCCGGCACTTCGCGTGGCGTTCTCCCGGTGCGCTGCTGGCCGCCGCCGGCGTCGCTCTGGCCTCGATCGCGGCGCTCCAGCTCGGGTGCGGGCTGACGCCGTATCCCGAGCCGTCGGCACAGGGAACGCTCGTGCAGGGCGGGATCTACGCATGGGTACGCCACCCCATATACGCAGGCGTACTCGTAGCCGCGTCCGGGGCCGCCTGGGCCACGCACAGCCCCTGGCGCGCGCTGATCGCCTCCGCGCTCTTCGTCTTCTTCGACGCTAAGACGCGCGACGAAGAGCGCAGGCTCTCCCGGCGCTACGAGGGATACGCGGCCTACGCGCGCAGCGTGCACAAGCTCATTCCGTGGATCTACTGAGCAGCATCGCGTCACCGAAGCTATAGAAGCGATAGCCTCTCGAGACGGCCTCCTCGTAGGCTTGCAGGATGCGCTTGCGGCCGGCGAACGCGCTCACCAGCACCAACAGCGTCGAGAGCGGCAAGTGAAAATTGGTGATGAGCGCGTCGACCACGGCAAACGCATAGCCCGGCGTGATGAAGATCTTCGTCTCGTCGCTGCCGGCCCGCAGCGCTCCGTTGTCGCGGACGCAGCCCTCGAGCGCTCGCATCGTCGTGGTGCCGACGGCCACCACGCGCCGCCTCGCTGCCTTGGCGCGCGCGATCGCTTCGACGGTGGTTTGCGGGATCGTATAGCGTTCGGCGTGCATACGGTGCTGGTCCAGACGCTCGCTCGACATGGGACGAAACGTTCCTAGCCCGACGTCGAGCACCAAGCGCGCCATCTCGATACCGCGTGCCTCGAGTTCGGCGAGCAGCGCGGGGGTGAAGTGGAGCCCCGCCGTCGGCGCGGCGACGCTGCCTTCCACGCGCGCGTAGACCGTCTGATACTCCTCTTCGTCAACGCGTTCGTGGACATAGGGCGGCAGCGGTACGTTGCCGATCTCGCGCAGGAACGCCTCCAGCGGTTGGGTCAGGTGCAGCGCGACGATGCGCTCACCTTCCTCTCCCGCTGCAACGATCTCCGCGATCGAGTTGTCGTCGAAGCGCACGCGCGCCCCCACCTGGAGCTTCTTCGCCGGGCGGACCAGTGCGGACCAGCGCTGCATTCCAGCGGTGTCCGGGTGGAGCAGGAAGACTTCGCAGGCACCGCCCGAGTGCTCGCGCCGCCCGAACAGGCGTGCCCGGATGACCCGCGTCTCGTTCAAAACGACTAAGTCATCCGGGTGCAATAGCGCGGGGAGCTCGCGGAAGACGTGGTGCTCCAACTCGCGCTCACCGACCAGCATCAACCGCGCGGCATCGCGCGGCTCCACGGGATGCTGAGCGATCAGCTCCTCGGGAAGGTGGAACCCATAGGCCGAGGTCAGTGCCTCGTCGATCGTCCTACGCCTTGACGCGTACGGGGACGGAGCGCTTCTCGTCGAGGTCGAGGAGATCGGCCCACGCAGTGACGTCGGTACGGTCCGGCCCGACCTGGCCGCGCAGCTCGAGGAAGTATTTCTCGGAGTCGCTGCCTTTCTCGGGGCTGCGGCCCAGGAACGACTCGTTCCACTGCGCGATCTCGGCGGCGGACTTCTTGGAGACGTAGGTCTCCTTCACCCACTGCTCGAGCTTCGCATCGTCCAGCTCCTTGAGCTTGGCGAAATAGACGTCTTTGTCGATGCCCAAGAAGCCGAAGACGGCCTGGTCCATCGGACAGTTGAAGTTGTACTCGCCGTTCTTGCCTTCGGCTAAGGCGCGCCCCTTGTCGGTCGCGCGGCCGAGCATGACCACGCCGGCGAACTTGTCGCGCACGCTGCGCGGATACGACTTGGTAAGATCCATGGTTCCAGAGACTCCTTCGTAAAGCGGGCGCATGGTGCGCCCACCCACGATAGACCTCCTTACGTTCCGTAAGGTTGCGTCACGAATGGCCTCCCGGGAAGCGCAAGTTGACGCCGACGCGGTCGACTTCGTGCCAGCGGCTGGTCACCACCTTGGAACGCGTGTAGAAGCGGAAGCCCTCGGGCCCGTAGATGTGCTGATCGCCGAAGAGCGAGTCTTTCCAGCCCCCGAAGCTGTAGGAACCCACGGGCACGGGAATCGGCACGTTGATGCCCACCATGCCGGCGCTGGCGTGGCGTTCGAAGTGGCGCGCGGCGGCGCCGTCGGCGGTGAAGATCGAGCAGCCGTTTCCGTACGGATTGCGCTCCATGATGTCGAGCGCTTCGTCGAGCGACTTCACGCGCAGCACGACCAGCACGGGACCGAAGATCTCCTGCCGGTAGATCTCCATCTCCGTCGTCACGCGATCGAAGAGCGTGGGTCCAACGAAGAAGCCCTGCTCGTGGCCAGGGACGGAGACAGCGCGGCCGTCGAGAACGAGCTGCGCCCCCTCCTGCACGCCCCGCCCGATCAAGCTCTCGACGCGCGCCTTGGCGTCCTTGGAGACCAGCGGCCCGACTTCGGCCTGCGGGTCACTGGCGGGGCCGACCTTCAGCTTCGCCATGCGCTCGCGCAGCGCGGGAACGAGCTGGTCGCCCATCTCTCCAACGGCCAGGGCCACGGAGATCGACATGCAGCGCTGTCCGGTAGAGCCGAGGGCCGCGGAGGTCAAGGCATCGGCCACGGCGCCGAGATCGGCATCGGGCATCGCCACCAGGTGGTTCTTCGCGCCGCCCAGCGCCTGCACGCGCTTACCGGCCGCCGCTGCACGTCCGTAGATGTACTTGGCGATCGGCGTCGAGCCGACGAAGCTTACGGCTGCGATTCCAGGATGGTCGAGCAGCGCGTCCACGGCAACTTTGTCACCATGGACGACATTGAAGACACCGTCGGGCAGACCGGCTTCCTGGAGCAGGCGCGCCAACAGCAGCGATGCCGAGGGATCGCGTTCGGAAGGCTTGAGGACGAAGGTGTTGCCGCAAGCCAACGCAATGGGAAACATCCAGAGCGGCACCATGGCGGGGAAGTTGAAGGGCGTGATGCCGGCGCAGACGCCCAGCGGCTGGTGCATCGCATAGACGTCGATGTTGCGCGAGACCTGTTCGCTGAACTCGCCTTTGAGCATCAGCGGAAGGGAGCATGCCAGCTCCACGATCTCCAAACCGCGCGCGATCTCGCCGCCGGCGTCCGAGACCGGCTTGCCGTGCTCCGCGGAGATCAGATGCGCGAACTCGTCGGCGTGGCGTTTGAGAAGCTCGCGGAACGCAAAGAACACCTCGCTGCGCTTGCCGAGCGACATACGGCTCCAAGCGGGAAAGGCCTCGCGTGCGGCGCCGACGGCTCGATCGACGTCCTCGGGGGCGGCCAGGGCGACATGCGCGACCACCTGTCCGGTCGCGGGATTGTACACATCGCCATGGCGCCCGCTCGCTTCGGCGAACGGAGTACCCGCGATCCAATGGGTGATGGTGCGCAGCTCTGCGGTAGTGCTCATGCGATGCTCCTTCTGCGC
>SCQY01000324.1 GCA_004298665.1 bacterium
GTAAGCGCGTAGCTGAAGCCGTTCAGGAGCTGTAGTTCCAGGGCATGAGCTGGTCGATTTGGGAGATTGGCCAGCGATCAGCGATACGCTCGAGGGTCTGGGTGAGCCAGGCGAGCGGATCGACACTGTTCATTTTGGCGGTTTGCAGAAGGGTCGCGACAGTCGCCCACGTGTTTCCGCCTCCGTCGCTGCCTGCAAAAAGCGCATTCTTTCTGACGATTGTCTGGGGCCTGATTGCCCGCTCAACGATATTGGAGTCGATCTCGACGCGGCCGTCGGTCAGGAAGCGCTCGAGGACAGCCCGCCTGGACGTGGCGTAGCGGATCGCCTCGGCCAGCTTCGATTTTCCTGAGATCCGCGGCAGTTCCTTTTCCCAGAGCTTGAAGAGATCCGCGACGATGGCGACGGAGCGGTCCTGACGGGCGGCTGCACGTGCGGCAGGAACCTGGCCACGAACCTCCTCTTCAATGGACCAGAGTTCGGCCATGGTCGTGACGCTCTGCGTCGCGATCTGAGAACTGCCGCTGATGTGCAGTTCGTAAAATCGGCGGCGCAAGTGAGCCCAGCAGCCCGCGAGAGCGACGGCCTCGTTGGATCTCGCTTTTGCCTTGGCGAGTTGCGTGTAGGCCGAGTATCCATCGACCTGCAGGATGCCGGTGAAGCCCGCCATGTGGCGCGCAACGCAGTCGCCGCCCCGACCGTCCTCGAAGCGATAGGCGACCATAGGCGGGCTGGCGCTGCCGAATGGCCTATCGTCGCGCGCGTAGGCCCATAGCCAAGCTTTCCGAACCTTTCCGGTTCCCGGTGCCAATGTCGGCAAGGTGGTCTCGTCGGCAAAGACCCGCTCGCCCTGTTTGATCCGTTCCAGAACGTAATCGGCGAGCGGCTGGAGCTCGAAGCCGACCTTGCCCATCCATTGCGCCATCAGCGAGCGGCTGAGTTCGACCTTGTCGCGCGCATAGATCGCCTCCTGGCGGTAAAGCGGCAAGCCGTCGGCGTATTTGGAGACGGCAATCTGGGCCAGGAGCCGCTCGGTGGGAATGCCGCTCTCGACAATATGGCCAGGGGCAGGCGCTTGGAATACGCCGTCACGGTGTCTGTAGGCATATTTCGGGCGGCGGGTGACGATCACCCGGAACCTCGCCGGCGTGACGTCCAGACGTTCCGACACATCCTCGCCGATCAGCAACCGATCCAGACCTTCGTAGCCTTCGGGCACCTCCGGCTCGATGATCTTCTCCACCCGCTCAAGATGGGCGGCAAACCCCTTGCGCGGGCGCGGCGCGCGCTTCGCACGATCGGGGGCCACAGCTTCCAGATCGGCAACCGCCTCGCCAACGCCGCTCTCGATCTCCTCAAACACGAAGGCACATTGCTCATCCGTCAGCCCGGGGATGCCCAGCCGCTCAGAACGCCTGCCATAGCGAGATCGCTCCAGCATCTTCACGATCGCCGTCAGTGTGGCAATGCGTTCGTCGGCAGCCTTGATGCGCGCCTCAGCTACCTCAACCCGCGTATCGGCAGCCTCGATCCGCTCGGCCGTGGAGCGCATGTTTCGTGCCGCCTGCTCCTCCAGAAGGGCGGCCTTTTCGGCGAGCGCCACGACAATCGCCTTCAGCGCATCAACGTCGTCCGGAAGCTCTTCGGCAGCCATCGCCATGACGGGCATCACAGCATGTTCGCAGCCGTTCTCCCAACACTTTCAAGGGCCTGATTCAACTTGCCACAGGCTCTTCAGCCTACCGATTGCGGCCGCCTCACCACCGCCGGCCGGACCTTCTTCCAGTCCAGCCCGTCAACCAGCGCCAAGAGCTGAGCGTGGTTCAACTGAACACGCGAGGGCCCGATGCGTGGCCAGCAGAACTTCGTTTCCTCGAGCGTCTTGGCAAACAGGCATACCCCGGACCCGTCCCACCAGACCGCCTTGATTCTGTCCGCTCTTTTCGAGCGGAACACGTAAAGCGCGCCGTTGAACGGATCGACTCCGCCGTCCCGCACCAGCGCCATCAAGCCGTTCGCACCCTTGCGGAAGTCGACCGGCGTCGCCGCCACGTAAACCTGAACGCCCGCAGGGATCATGCCGCCCGCACCGCCCGGATCACCGCGGCAAGCCGATCCGCTGCGACATCGCCACCGGCACGCACCACCACATCGCCAACGATAATCTCCACCATGTCGCTGGCTACCGCGTCGAACCGCGCGAATTTGACCGGCTTGATCCGCGCCTCCGCCAACGGCGCGACCATGCCCGAATCCAGCGCCTTGCGACGCCACGCATAGACCTGTGAGGGATCAAGGCCGTGAGAACGCGCAATCGCCGAAACGTTCGCCCCGGCCGCAAACGTCTCCGTCACGATCCTGGTCTTCTCCTCCCGCGACCAGATCCGAACGCGTCGGGCCGGACTGTGCGCAAGCCGGACCGGCTCGGCCGTGAGAACTTCGAAGTTCTTGCTATCAGACATGTGTGCGCTCACGAGAGCCTCCCAGGATAAATCATCCAGGAGACTCCCAGATCAGCGAACCAGCCGCTACGTGGGGTGACCTACGCGCTTAC
>SCQY01000325.1 GCA_004298665.1 bacterium
CAGGCGTATCGGCTTCTCGGTGGCGGCACTCACTGCGAGCACTGCGTCGAGGACCACGCCCTCGCGCCGTCGCACGGCGGCCGCCACGCCCACGGCCGGCCAGTCGTCGGCGGAGAGCGCCGTAAACTTCACGTAGGCAGCGCTCATATCGGCCAACGGGGCGGGAATTACGATCTCGGCCAACAGCTCGTCGCGCTGCAGCGCCGTCTGGTAGTAGCCTATGAAGAGGTCTTCCGCGGCGATCCAGCGCTCGCCGCGCGGTCCGACGGCACGGGCGCGCGCTCCCAGCGCAATGAGGAGCGGCGGGAGATCCATGTGCGGGTCGCCGTGCGCCACGTGGCCGCCCAGCGTCGCGACGTTGCGCACGCGAACGTTCGAGAGGGTGCGGCAGGTTTCGCTGACGGCCGGCGCGTGCTCCGCCACCAGCGGCGAGAGCTCGATATCCGAGAGCGGCACCAGCGCGCCGAGATGGAGATCGCCGCGCTCATCCACGTGGATGCGGCGCAGATCGCCGTCCAGGCGGCGTAGGCTGATCAGCCGCGTGGGCTGGAAGAGACCGGCCTTCATCATCAGCATCAGCGCCGTGCCGCCGGCAACGGGCCGCACGGAGGGATCGTCGGGGTCGAGCAGCGCGATCGCTTCGGCGAGTGACGCCGGTTCCTGTATATCGAAGGGAATCATGGTGCCTTCTCCAGGAGCTTCGACTCCACGGCGTCGCGTAAGTGCACGGCGAATCGGTCGCCGTATTCCTGGGCCTTGGCGCGGAAGACCGATTCACCCATGCCGCCGAGTTTGCCGGCGATGCTCACGTCGAGCGCATACGTGACGTGAGTTTCCGCCGGACCGGCAGGCTCGAGCGTGAGGCTTGCGCGGGCGTCGATCTTACCTACCAGATTCACGGGCGTGCCGGCGATGTGCGCCTCGATGGCGTTTGGGCGGTCCACGCGCGAGAGCTCCACGGTAACTTTGAAGGCCATGCGCAGGAAGGCGATCTGCGCCTCGATGAGAGCGGCGTACTTACCGTCGCCGAGCTCTTGGACGTTGCGGCAGCCTTCGATGCATTGTGTCAAGAGTTCCACGTTTTCCGCGAAAGCGAAGACATCGTTCTGCGGGGCGTGGACGAGGATGTTGCCTACGACGTGCATGGTCGGTTATGGCCTCTCTTGATCGACGGAGCGAGGAAGGGCGGCGATGGCGTCGGCGACGACGTCGGGCCGCTCGAGCGGCAGGAGGTGGCGGCCTTTGGGTACCACCGTCAAGGTGGAGTTGAGGAGCGCGGTATGTAACGCACCGGCCATCGCAGGAGGCGTGGCGTAGTCCTCCTCACCGACGAGGATGGCCGTAGGGACGTGAATGTCTCCGAGAAGCGGGCGTGCGTCGAGTGCGCCGAGCAGGCGGCACGTGGCGGCGTACGCCGGGATGTCGTTGGCCAGGAACGTCTGGACGCAGTGTTCCACGACGGATGCATGCGTCTCCAAGAACGCTTCAGTAAACCAGCGCCGCCGCTGAAACTCCACGAGCGAAGCGATCCCTTCGCGTTCGGCTTTCTGTGCGCGCTCCTCCCAGCGAACAGGCGCTTCGGGCCCATACCACGCCGTCGTGTCAACCAGCGCTAGCGCCCGCACGTGCTGCGGGTAGAGGCCGGCGAACGTAAGCGCCACGCTGCCTCCCATGGAGCAGCCGGCAACGCTCGCCGAATCCCATCCCAGAGCCGCGAACAATCCTCGGAGGTCGTTCGCGAACTGCTCGACGCAGTAAGGTCCCGGTGCTTTTGTGGAGTCGCCGTGGCCGCGACAGTCGTAGGTGAGCACCGTGTAATGCAAGGCGAGCCGCTCCGCCACGAACTCCCACACGTAGCGGTCGAGAGCGAGCGAATGGATGAGAGCGATCTTGGGCGCGTGCTGGTGTGGATGGACGCGCAGCGTCGTGCTCAGCCATGCACCATCGGCCATGCGATGCCGGCCTTTGATCACGGTTGCATCAGGCTTGGTCTCACTATGAGGATTCACCACTGGACCATACCTCAGTGTCGACAGTTGCGCGGTATTGACAAAGTATGCCCAGCCATTTACCGTATTGTCAAGGGGGAAGCAATATAGGATGTCGACACTTATGCCGGATGGGTATCGGCGATTTGCCGAGTACGGCGTCTCGACCGTCTTGGAGTGCAACGGCCGTAGCGGCTTGATCGATGCTCCGCTCATCCAGTTGTGCCCGGGCACCAGGGTAGCCGGGCCGGCCCGCACGGTGCAATGCGGACAGGGCGACAATCTGATGGTTCACGCCTCGCTCAAAGAGCTCGCGGCGGGTGAGATTCTCGTGCTCAGCATGCCGCGCCCCGAGGCCGTGGCGTTGATGGGCGAGCTGATGGTACGCCAGGCGCGGGCTCGCGGCGCCGCCGGCATCTTGGTGGACGGTGCGGTCCGCGACGTGGAGGAGCTCCAGTCGCTTGGCGTGCCGATCTGGTCTCGCTTCATTCGGGCGCGCACGGCCACGAAGAAGCATATCGGCGCCGTCAACGTGCCGGTGACCGTCGGCAACTGCCTCATCCAGCCCGGTGACATCGTGGTGCTGGATGCCGACGGCGGCGTTATCGTCGATGCGGCTCAAGCCCAGCCGGTGCTGCAGGCATGCTTGGAGCGTGAACAGCGTGAGCAGCGCGTACGCGCTGAGATCGAGCGTGGGGGCTTCACATTCGATCTCTACGGTATGCAAGCGGTGTTCGATAATCGGAACGATGCCTGACTTTCCGCCTGCTTTCAACACGCCGATCGTCGCTGCAGGAAGCTGGCTCCTGGTATCCGGCCAGCTCGCTCTACAAGACGGGGCGCTCATCGACGGCGGGGTCGGCCCGGAAACCGAATGCGTCATCGACAACATCGAGCGGCTCCTCGAGAGCATGGGCGCGCGTTTGCAGCATGTCGTGAAGATCAACGCCTATCTCGCCGATCTCGACGACTACGCCGTCATGAACGAGACGATGGCGCGCCGTTTCGGCGCGCACCGGCCGGCACGCACGACGATCGGCGCACGACTGGTACGTGGGGCGCGCGTCGAGATGGAGGCCTGGGCGTACACGGGCGCGGAGTAGGCGGCCGCCCGGCCGGCGGTAATCTAGGGCAAGGATGGAGATCAGAAGGGAACGACCCCGCGCGTAGAAGCGACCGCTGAGCGGCCGGCGCCCGGAGCGGAAGCCGGCGCGGTTGCCGGCGAGGCGAATCACTTGGCGAAGAGAGATTGAAGCACGAAGAAGACGTTCTCCTTGCGTTCGGCCAAGCGGCGATAAAAGTAGCCCGCCCAATGACTTCCAAATGGGACATAGACGCGGACGCGATGACCGCTCGCGGCGAGCCGCCGCTGCGTGCCGGTCCTGATGCCGTAGAGCATCTGAAACTCGAAGCGATCTTTTGTCACGCCAAGCTCCTCGGCCATGCGTATGACGCGCTCGATCAGCCTAACGTCATGCGTGGCGATCGCTGGGTAATGGCCCTCCGTGAGGAGGCGTCGCGTATGTTTCAGGTAGCAGCGCCGGATCTCGGCCATCTCCTGGTATGCAATGGCAGGCGGCTCTTTGTACGCTCCTTTGACCATCCGCACGCGCCGGCGCATCGCGATCGCGCGCTCGAGGTCGCGCTGCGTGCGGCGCAGGTAGGCCTGCAACACCACGCCGACGTTGTCATGATTGGAAGAGACGCGCTCTACGACGCGGAGCGTGGCGTCGACTACGCCGCTGCCTTCCATGTCCACCCGGACGAAGGGATCGCGGTTGCGAGAAGCGTGCCGGGCGATCTGCACGAGATGATCGGCAGCGAGGTCTTCGTCGATCGTGAGGCCGAGTGCCGTCAGCTTGACGGAGACGTTCGCATCTACGCCGCTGCCGGCTATCTCCTCGATCGTCCGTAGGGTCTGGTGCGCGGATGCACGTGCCTCTGCGGTATCGGAGACGTCCTCGCCGAGGAAGTCGAGGGTTGCACTGAGACCGTCTGCGTTGAGGCGGCGTACCGCATCAATCGCGTGTCCTATCGTTTCGCCAGCGACGAAACGTTTGGCCAGAAAAAAACAACGCTCTTGAAAGTGTGGGCTTGTCATCGCGCGCTCGAGTAGAGCCATCGTACGGCATCCCTCCTGTGTGGGATAAGTGCGAGTCACAAGCGGAAACGGCTTGCGTATCTTGTTATTGCAATGGTATAATCCGGCAACCGCACTTGAGTCAAGCCAACCGGTAACCGGACGGTCCATGAGGGCATTTCATGAATCGACTCGTACTCGATAAGCTCGCGAGTTTAGATGACGAGATTGGCCGTAATTGGTGTAAACATGCGTGCGCAGCCGGCGCGGTCGACGAGCTGCTGCGCATTCCGATAGCAGACGGAATCTTCACCACGAAGATCGACGGCTGGATCCACGCAGCCAACGTGACGACAAAGAGCATCTTCGGATTTGTCGATGGCGGAAAACTACCGCAACTCGACGCGCAGGAGGTGACGTCCTGGTCGGGCGGCAACGCAGCTACCCGCTATGGGCGATGGCAGGCGGATTTCCACTGGAAGATCGATACACGCCTCTGGCAATACGTTCTGTACCTCAAGTTCATGCGCGATGCATATCGCGACGCCATAGGCGATTCGCCGGCCTTTACGAGCGGTGAGCGCGCCGAGGTACAACGCGTCGTCACCGAGTTCTTCGATCAGGCGGAGATCGCGCTCGCCTGGCGCTGGGAAGTCATCGAGCGCTCGCGCGGATTCGCGCCTCATCCGGATCCTAGCGCGGGCGCCGCGACGCACGGGTACTCCTACGAGGTGACGCGGCCCCTTCCACAGGTGCCGTTCGACCTGCTGCCGCTGGGCTTGGGCCTCTCGCAGGGCCAGGATGCGGCGAACATCGGTCGCGTGCTAGCTGGCCAGCCCCTTTCCGGGGCATCGAACGGCGCAGCGCATGACGGTGAGGCAGAGCTGATACCGCCTTTCCCACGCGTTACGTCGGTAGTGAAGCAAGGCGCGCAGACGGTTGCGAAGTCTTGGGTCGAGGAGGCGCGCCAGGCCGGAATTGCCGATCGTTGGCTTGCAGTCCGCCTCGGTGACCGGATGGTGCCGACGCGTTTTGACGGCTGGATCGCGGCGATTGCAATTGTACGCCCATTCTTCGTGAGCGGCGGCGCCGACGGGTTCAAAGGAGAAGCGGGGCTGACCGCAGCTCCGGATTCCGTCCGGGATCGCGATCTGCAGGACCGGGCGGTACGTTTCGCCCTCTGTCAGGTTGCGTTCCAGCATCGGCTGCGCGGCGAAAAGGCGGATTTGCTCGGATTGATCGGCGCACTCGAGCGCGCGTTCCAGCGCCACGCCGCCGACGGCAACCTTCCGCCCGAGATCGCGGCGCTGGGCTCCTCCGGCATCGAAGACTTTTTCGATCGCGCGACCCGCACGATTGACGCTACGTTCGATCGAGAGGTCGACTTTGAGGAATCGTGGCTTCCGGAGTTGAGCGGAAGGCCGATTCACCCACGTTTCGCGCCAGTTGACCCAATCGAGCCTCTGCCCTGGGAACCTGCGAAGCCGGAGCTCTATCTACGCCGCATGGAGCGTCTGGGGTACATCATCTAGCCGGCGTGCTTCACAACTCGACCGTTGCGATGCGTTCTGTGACGGGATGCGGACGTCCGCGCCGCGGTGATATAAGAGGAGAAAGTAACGAAGAACATGCCTCAAGATGTCACTCGTAAACATTTCGTCCTCGGGGCGGGAGCCTCTGCTGCGGGGATCTTCTCGGGTCTCGCGAGCGGGCTTACCTTTGGCCTGCCCGCCATGGCCAAAGGCGGCCCCGATATTCCCGTCGGCGTGATGGTTCCCTTGACCGGCGGCGGCGCCCCGTACGGACCGAACATGCTCAAGGCGATCGAGATCACCGCGGACAGCATCAACAAGGCGGGCGGGCCGATCGGACGCCAGCTCCGGATCATCAGCGAGGACAGCCAGACCAGCCCCGATGCCGCAGTCGCCGCTGCGCAGAAGCTTATCAGTCTCAACCACGTCGGAGCGATCATCGGGACGTGGTCCAGTGCCGTTACGCTTGCCGTGCTCCCCATCACGACGCAGGCTGGCGTGCTGGAGATGAACACCTCGGGTGCGGGAGACGTTACTTCGCCGAAGTATCGCCGGCTGGTCTTTCGGACTCAGCCGACAGACCGGCCGTATGGTCTTGCTATGGCGAGGTTCTCGAAGAAACAAGGCTATCGCAAGCTCGCGCTCATGGTGCTCAACAACCCATATGCGCTGACGATGCGCGATGCCATCCAAGGGGAGTGGCGGCGTCTTGGCATGCCGGCCATCGAGAACATCGTCGTCTACAATCCCAAAGCGGCGTCGTACGCGGGTGAAGTCCAGAAAGCGCTGCAGGGCAATCCCGACCTGCTCATCATCATCGGATATACGCCGGATGCCTCCATCATTGCCAAAGAGTGGTATGCCGCGAACGTCAAGACGCATGTCATGGGCCCCGGCTTTGCGTTCAACGACGCGCTGGTCAAGAACGTTGGTGCTGCGGTCGTCAACGGCTTCTTCGCAGTAGACGGCATACCACCAGTGACCCAGCCAGGCTACAAGGCGTTCGCCGATACGTTCCAAGCGGCCACGGGCTCGAGTCTGGCCGATAACTTCTGGCCGGCCCAGGCTCACGATCAAGTGAATTTGCTGGCACTGGCCATGGAAGCGGCGAAATCGACCGACGCCGCGGCCGTAGCCGCTAAGATGCGTGACATCGCGGGCCCGCCGGGAGTCGAAGTCTATGACTTCGCGACTGGGGCGAAACTCTTGCGGGAAGGTAAGAAAATCAACTACCAAGGCGCCTCGGGCCCTTGTGACTTCGATGACCACCACGATATCGTGAGTAACTTCGCCGTTTGGAGACTCGATGGCACATCGCGTCAGCAGCTGGAGCTCTACCCGGCCCGGGAGCTCACCTAGAGCGCAAGGCGGGCACACGTCATGGTAGCGGAACTTGCGCAGCACATCGTCGACGGCGTGGTCCTGGGGGCGATCCTCGCGTTGCCGGCGCTAGGGTTGGCGCTGGTGTGGCGCATCGCAGGCTTCCCTCACCTCGCTCACGGTTCGCTCATGACGATCGCGGCCTATGCCGCATGGCTGGCGGCAGGAGTATGGCGCCTACCCCTGCCCCTGGCGGTGCTCTTCGGCCTCGCAATCTCGGCCGTTACGGGTGTTGCGATGCACCTTGGGGTCTATCGGCATCTCGCAGGGCGCCCGATGCTCAACCTCTTCATCGCATCGATCGGGGTAGAGCTGTTCCTGCGCTATGGCGTCATCTTCTCGTTCGGCAGTGATTTTCAGACCTTTCCACTGCCGGCCGAGCGTGGCGTTCGCCTCGGTCTCGTGGTCGTGAGGCCGCTGGATCTCGTACTCTTGGCCGTCGCGTTCGGTGCGCTGTTGGGCGTGTGGTGGATGTTTCGAGGAACGCAGATCGGCAGGCGCATGCGCGCCGTTTCGGACAATGCTTCGCTGGCCCGGCTCAGCGGCATCAGCCCGGCGCGCATTCACTTGATCATGTGGATCCTCGTATCGGTGCTGGCGGGCGCGGCCGGTATCCTTCTAGGCGCGAGGAACGTGATCGCGCCGACGCTGGGCTGGGATGTGTTGCTGCTGGCCTTTGCGGCTGCGATCTTCGGCGGGATCTCCAATCCGTTCGGCGCCGCCGTCGGTGCCTTTCTCATGGGATTGGTCAGTCAGTTGGGCATCATGTGGATTCCAACCAGCTACGAAGAAGGCATCGCCTTCTTTCTTATCATGATCGTCCTGCTGGTGAAGCCGCGAGGGCTGTTTGGAGAGGCGGTGAGAGCGTGACGTACGTCTACACCGTCATCGCCTTCGGGCTCATCTACACGATGCTGGCGCTGGGCTTGAATCTCCAGATGGGTTTCACCGGCATCATCAACTTCGGGTATGTTGCCTTCGTCGCAATCGGCGCCTATACGAGTGCGCTTCTCACGGTTGATCTCCACTGGCCGCTGCTGGCCGGATGGGCAGCGGGGGCTGCCCTTGCGGCGCTTGCGAGCTACCCGCTGGGGCTGCTCACCATCCGTTTGGGGGGCGATTACTTCGCGGTAGTCACCCTGGGGTTTTCCGAGCTCGTGCTGCTGGTCGTATTGAACGAGCGGCAATTAACGCATGGCGCAATCGGCATAACGGGCATTCATCGACCGTTTGCGGCCCTTGGCCCCCACCTCTCCGCCCCGCTCGCGCTCCTGACCATCGCTATATTGACCGCGCTGACGGCATACCTCATCCGGCAGATCAGTCACTCCCCATTGGGGCGTCTGTTGCGGGCGATTCAGGCAAATGAGTCTGCGGCGCAGGCGTTGGGAAAGAACACGCTCGGCTACAAGGTGCTCGTACTGGTGGTCGGTTCCGCGATAGCCGGACTTGCCGGCGCTCTGTATGCGCATTGGGTGCAGTACATATCGCCGGATCAGTTCTCGCCCGACGTTACCTTCAATACCTTCATCGCGCTGATCTTGGGTGGGGTTGGAAGCTTACTGGGGCCGGTCATCGGCGCGTTCGTCTTGATCCTCTTCTTGCAGGGCTCAATCGTGCTGCAGGACTACGTGCATGTGTTCTCCGCGAATCAACAGTCGGCTCTGCGTTTCATGATTATCGGTCTGGCCTTGGTGCTGCTCATCGTCTACCGTCCCGAAGGCATCTTGGGACGCATGAAGAGCAAGCGGCCGGGGCGATCGACGGGTGTGTCATGAGCGAAGAGGTGCTCCTTGAAGCTCGAGATATTGAGAAAGCCTACGTCGGCAGCCGCGTTCTCAAGTCGGTCTCCGTCGCCCTGAAGCCCGGAACGATCACCGCGCTCATCGGCCCCAATGGGGCTGGAAAGACCACGCTCTTCGACATCATCGCGGGCTTCGTTCAGGCTGACAGCGGCGTTGTCCGGTATCGTGGGGAGGACATCACGCGCAAGCCCGCATTCCTGCGCGCATGCCGAGGGATCGTCAAGACCTTTCAGATCCCGCACGAGTTCGGCGGATTGAGCGTCTTGGACAACTTGCTCGTGGCGGGAAGCGACCAAATCGGAGAACGCTTCCCGGCGAGCCTATGGTCCAGGCGGGCGACGCACGAGCAGGAATGCGCCAATACGGAGACGGCGTGCGGTATTCTCGAGTTCTTGGGGCTGCTCGCCAGTCGTGACGTCATGGCCCAGACGCTCTCCGCAGGCGAGAAGAAGCTGCTGGAGCTCGCTCGTGCCCTCATGCTCGCGCCGAGGCTGTTGATGCTCGATGAGCCTCTCGCCGGCGTGCCGCTGAGCGTAGGCGAGCAGATCCTCGAACACCTCGTGAATATTGGTGCTCAGGGCAAGACGCTTCTCATCGTCGAGCATAATCTCGAGGCGGTGATGAGGGTCGCTGATTGGGTGTATGTACTCGTTGACGGCGAGTTGCTCGCAAGCGGTCCCCCGAGCGAGGTGCAGCGCAACGAGAAGGTGCAAACCGCGTATCTCGGAAGGGCGTGAGGTTCGAAGATGAGGCAATGTACCGTCACTGCGCTTGAATCAGGCTACGGCGGCCAGCACATCGTCAAGGGCGTGACCCTGCATATTGAGCAGGGCGAAATCGTAGCCGTGATCGGCCCGAACGGCGCCGGGAAGTCGACCCTGCTCAATACCATGGCCGGCCTTCTGCCGCCGCGCAGCGGGAATGTGAGCTTGAACGGCCGGGACATCACTGGCATCGATCCAGAGCAGACGTTGGCTGCGGGGCTGGCGTACGTGCCTCAAGTGGGAAACATCTTCCCGACGTTGACGGTCTATGAGACCTTGCAGGTTTGCTACGCCAGGAACGATTTTCGTTCGGCCCTGGCGGAGGTGCTGCAGCTCTTTCCTCGTCTCGGCGCCCGCCTGCGCACTTCTGCCGGCCTTCTCTCGGGAGGCGAGCGGCAGATGCTAGCTATTGCGCGCGCACTGATCAACAAGCCGTTCGATTTGCTCATGATGGATGAGCCTTCCGCGGCTTTGTCGGTAGACAACGTGCGTGCGATATTCGATCGCATATCGTGGGTGCGCGACAGCGGCATCTCAGTACTGTTGGTCGAGCAGAATGCCACCAAAGCGCTTGAGATATGCGATCGGGCCTATGTGATGGAGGGTGGTCGGATTTCTCTCGAAGACGCCGGCTCAGCACTGCTCGGTTCAGACGTGGTGAGAAAGCGCTACCTTGGAGTTCGGATATGAAGAAGCGTGATGACATCCAGCGTATCTGTGCGTCTCTTCGAGATGTCGTTAACCCGTTGTTTGAAGGCGAGGCGAAGGTCTACTATGGCCCCGAGATAGCGAAGAGCAAGGAGCCCGAAGTCTTGCGGCTCCGAAGGCAGCGCGCGCACTTCTATTGGGTTGCCGTCCCGCTTGGATCATTTTCGTTTTGGGAGCTTCATGCCGGCGCGGTGGTCAACCCGGACACCTTGCGCGTTCGCCTGGGCATCCATTGCTTGGCGAGCGCGCGCCCCGCATGCGAAGCGTTTGAAAGCCTGAAGACGCTCTGTAGAGCTCAAGGCCTGGAGGCGTACTATTCGGAGGCGGCGGGTGAGAGCCAGTATGTCAGCAGCGAATACTTGGCAGAAGGTCCGGAAGCGGTACGAAGCATCGCAGCCGGGCTCTACAAACTGTACGACCTCGCAACGAAATCGCTGTTCGTTGCGTGACCTTCAGGTGCGGGAGAAACGAGACCCGCGTTCCGAGGACGTGGCAACGGCCCGATGACCGTAGTGCTCGTAGAATGCGACTCGCTCGGTGGCGCGCACCGAGGCTTTGTGGACGATGGTTCCCACGTCTTCCAAACGGGCCGCGTCATGAGGGTAATCCAGGAAACTCAAGCTGAGTCCGCCGAGCGGCGCGCCATGCGCGTTGAGGACGGCCGAGCCGACCGCGGTGATGCCGATGGCGCTCTCGTCACGCGCAAGGGCCCAGCCGCGCTCCCGAATCTCGGAGAGCTGCCGATCCAGTTCCGCACGCGTCGAAAGGGAATGCTCGGTGAGTCCGCGGATCCGGTCGTTGCCGATGGCGGCGTCCAATTGCTGCGCGTTGAGATGCGAGAGCATGGCCTTGCCGAGCGCGGTCGTAGCGGCGGGGAGCCGATCCCCCGCGGTCCATACGAAGCGGATAGGCAGGCGGCCCTCGTGATGCGAGATGATGACCACCTCGGCGCTGTCGAGTACGCCGAAATATGCGGTGTAGCCGGTTTCGGATGCGAGGTCGGCCAGTTCGCTGGAGATGTAGGCATGCAGTGGGTTGGTGGCGGCGTACAGGCTTCCGAGCTTGAACGCTGCGAGTCCTATCCGATAGCGGCCATCGCGGGCGCTTCGTTCCAGGTAGCCGGTTGAGGCGAGCGTGTCGACGAGCCGGACAACGATCGTCCGTGGGAGATCGAGCCGGCGCGCGATCTCGGCAACGGTCATCTCCGGCTCGTCTACGTTGAAGGCCGCGAGGAGGCGCATGGCTCGCTCGACGGTTTGGGCTCGTTCCATCCGTGCGTGATATTGCGTCAAGCAGTCGTCAGGCCCTCTCGTCCCGTCCCCAGCTGCTCGCCAGGAGGATGCTCACAACGCTATGAGTCAACTGCTCTTTAGGAATGGCCGGCTGCTCGTCCCGTACGAAGAGCAGCTCCGTGACGGCTGCGAAGTGCTGGTTGAGGGCCAGACCATTCGCGATGTCTCGGATAAGCCGATCCGTGCGCCCGGCGCCGCAGTCATCGATCTAGGCGGCCGGACCCTCATGCCCGGGCTCATCGACTGCCATGTGCATGTAACTGCATCGCAGCTGGATCTCGGCGCGAACTCCGAGCTTCCGAATAGCCTGGCGGCATATCGTGCCATTCCCATTCTCCAAGGTATGCTCTCGCGGGGCTTTACCACGGTACGTGATACCGGCGGTGCCGATCTCTTTCTCGCACAGGCGGTGCACGAGGGCCTGGTGGCGGGGCCGCGCATCGTCCCATCCGGAAAGGCGTTGAGCCAAACGGGCGGGCACGGCGACTTCCGCGGCAGGAACGGCGAGGCCGCTCCCTGTGCTTGCGGCAGCCGCGTTGGTGCGATGGCCCGAGTGGCTGACGGGGTTGATGCCGTCCGCCAGGCCGTGCGCGACGAGCTTCGGAAGGGCGCAGCACAGATCAAGATCATGGCATCGGGTGGGGTCGCATCGCCGTCCGATCGGATAGACGGTACGCAATACTCGCTCGATGAGATGAAGGCGATCGTTGACGAGGCGCAGGCACAGAATACCTATGTCCTTGCCCATGCGTATACGGCGCGGGCGATCAGCCGCGCGATCGAGAGCGGAGTACGAACGATCGAGCACGGCAACTTGGTTGATGATCAGACGGCCGCGCGGATGTACGAGCTGGGCGTCTACGTCGTGCCTACGCTCATTACGTACGAGGCATTGGCCACGCAGGGTGCTTCGCTAGGCCTGCCCGCTGCCTCCGTTGCGAAGATCGACGACGTGCGGCTTGAGGGCTTGCGATCGCTCGAGCGGTTCAAGAAGGCCGGCGTGAAGATGGGGTTTGGGAGCGATTTACTCGGAGAGCTGCACCGATTCCAGAGTCGCGAGTTCTCCCTTCGTACGGAGGTACTCTCGCCGGTGGAGGTGATCGCCAGCGCTACGGCAGTCGGCGCGGAGATTCTGAACATGGATGGCCGGCTCGGCGTCATCGCGCCGGGCGCTTGGGCCGATCTCTTGGTCGTCGATGGTGATCCGTTGAAGAACATCGCGCTCTTGACGGGCCAAGGTGAGCACCTTGCTCTGATTATGAAGGCCGGAGACCTCGTGAAGAACGAGTTGGCGCCATCGATCTCATGATTCCGGCCGAGAACTTGGCGGCCGCCTGCTTTCGCACAACGTTCCCTGCGAATTCGCCTGCACTCGATAGGGTAAAGTCCTCTGAGAGGCCGGAGAAATCGGAAGGAGCTCATGGCAGATCAGCCGCGGACTCAAGACAACGCGCGCAGCCCACAAACGAGACGCCTGCGCGGCTGGTGGCTCGTGGTCGCCTTGCTCTTGCTGACCTGGAATGTCATGCTGCTGCTGCCGCGCTCGGCCCCCCAGCTCAATGTTCCGTACTCGCGCTTCCTGGCGCAGGTGAAGGCCGACAACGTCTCCAGCGTGCGCATTACCGGAGACTCCATCACCGGCACGTTCGTGAAGCCGTTGGAGGAGCCGCGGAAGGCAGGATCGCAGCCGGCGCGCTACGCGGCGTTTCGGACGACGTTTCCAGCCGAGGTAGGTGACCCCGGCCTCGTCGCGCTCCTGGGTACGCACCGCGTCACCATCGAGACGGCCCCTGCGTCGCCGCCCTGGTTCCTGGGGCTGATCGCGAGCTGGCTGCCGATGCTGCTGCTGGTAGGGTTCCTGATCTGGATGACGGCCGGCACCGCACGCGGAATGTCCGGGCCGCTTGCGCGCTTTGGACGTCTTAGCGCCCGCCGCTACGCGAGCGATCAGCCCGGTGTCACGTTCGCAGACGTAGCTGGCGCCGACGAAGCGAAGGCAGATCTGCAAGAGCAAGTCGACTTCTTGCGTAACCCGAAGAAATACCACGACCTCGGTGCACGCCTGCCGCGCGGGGTGCTGCTGGTGGGGCCGCCGGGCACAGGGAAGACTCTGCTCGCGCGTGCGGTGGCCGGTGAAGCCGGCGTACCGTTCTTCAGTCTCAATGCCTCCGAGTTCGTCGAGATGTTCGTGGGCGTCGGCGCCAGCCGCGTGCGGGATCTCTTCAGGCAAGCCAAGGAGGCTGCTCCCGCCATCGTCTTTATCGACGAGCTGGACGCCGTTGGAAGACGCCGCGGCGCAGGGCTGGGGGCCGTCAACGACGAGCGCGAGCAGACGCTCAACCAATTGCTCGGCGAGCTCGACGGTTTCGAGCAGAACACCAATGTTGTCATCTTGTCCGCCACGAATCGGCCCGACGTGCTGGATCCCGCGCTGCTGCGCCCTGGACGCTTCGATCGGCAAGTCGTGATCGAGCTTCCCGATCGTCGTGGTCGCGAAGCCATCTTGGCCATTCATGCTGCCAAGCTGCGCCGCGCGCCCGATGTCGATATCTCCGTACTCGCGCGCACCGCCATCGGCTTGAGCGGTGCCGATCTTGCGAACCTCTGCAATGAGGCGGCGCTGACGGCGGCCCGCCATAACCGCGACGCGGTGACGATGGCGGACTTCGAAGAGGCGCAAGACAAACTGCGGCTCGGCACGGCGCGCCGCCAGCTCTCGGATCCCGATGAGCGGCGTGCCGTGGCGTTCCACGAGTCCGGGCATGCGCTCGTCGCATGGCTGACACCCACGGCCGATCCTGTGCGCAAGGTGACGATCGTGCCGCACGGCAGAGCCATCGGCCTGACGGAGCAGTTTCCCGGTGAAGATCGCCACTACCTGAGCCGTTCCTATCTCGAGGCTCGCCTCGCCGTGCTGCTTGCTGGGCGCATCGCAGAGGAGATTGCCATCGGCGAGGTCACCACCGGCGCGGAGAACGACCTCGTCGAAGCAACGAGCCTTGCGCGGCGCATGGCGATGCGTTGGGGGATGGGTGAACTGGGCCTCGTGGCTTTCAAAGATAGCGACGAGCAACCGTTCCTCGGATACGAGATCGCGCAGGGTCGCGAGTACAGCGAAGCCACCGCGGCCCGTGTCGACCGCGACGTGCAGCGTCTGTTGGAGGAAGCGCACGAGACGGCGCGGCTCGTGCTCACGAGCGCGCGTCTGCAGCTGAATCGGCTGGTTGAGACGCTGCTCGAAACGGAGACGGTCGGCGCCGATGAGCTGGCCCGCATCCTGGGCCCGCGCCGCGAGAAAAAAGGAGATACCGATGGCGTTTCAATCGTACGCGGCTGACGTCCGCAAGCTTGCGCTCGAGAATACCGATTTCCGGCGAGTACTCCACACGACCGGGCGCACGCAGCTCGTTCTGATGTGCGTGGAACCGGGCGGCGAGATCGGAGACGAGATCCACGCCGGGACCGACCAGATCCTAGCCTTTGTGGCGGGAAGAGGCGAGGCGATCCTGGGTGATCAGCGGCGTCCGGTGGCCGCCGGCGATGTCGTGGTCGTGCCGGAAGGAACTCGCCACAACTTCGTGGCTAACGCGGGAGAGGCGCTGCGACTCTACACCGTCTACAGCCCGCCGCATCACCGCCCCGGCACGGTTCACGCCACCAAAGCCAACGCCGACGCGGACACGGCGGATATCTACAGCTAGGCGGCGCTACTTGAAGGTCGCAAGCACGTACCCCGCAACGTCGTCGACGTCTTTTGCCTTCAGCGTCCCGGGATAGAGCTTGGGCATCGGCGGTTTCGGATCCCTAATCCACGCGACTAGCGCCGTCTTCGTGCGCTTCATGACCGGCGTCTTGAGAGCACCATGCAAGCTGGGGCCGACGCCGCCTGTGCCGCTGGCGCCGTGGCACGACGCACAGTTTGCGGCGTAGATCTTCTTGCCGTTGCTGAGGTCGCTGGCCGATGCTACCTGCACGCCCGTCGCGTCATAGCCTGCGGCAGATACGGCGTTGGCGTGCCAGAGGCCGAGAATCGAGAGGGAAGCCACGGCGGTCAAGGACGCAATGGTAAGACGATTCATCATGACACACGCTCCTCGCGAACTCGAGGTACTTCCAAGTTCCGCGCGGTTCGCTCGGGTCGCGCCGCACCCCTAGCGATCTGGCGCCAGCTCGGCTACTGACGCGCGATGGGGCGTGAGGGGTCGGATATCCATTCGCTCCACGATCCGGGATAGAGCTGCGATCCCCTCAGTCCGGCATGCTCCATTGCCAGCAGGTTGACGCAGGCTGAGATACCGGAGCCGCATTGGTGTACCACCTGCTGCGGTACCGTGATGCCGGCGGCGGCGAATTCCGCGCGTAACTGCTCCGGCGGCTTCATGCGCCCGCGCGCGTCATAGTTCTCCTTGAAATAGCGATTGCGTGCGCCAGGAATGTGGCCGGCCACAGGGTCGATGGTTTCGTTTTGACCGGCAAAGCGATCGGGACTGCGTGCATCCAGCACGAGCTGCCGGGAGCTGCCAAGCGCCGCCATGATCTCGCCGGCCTTCGCAGTCGTCTCCGGGCGTATCCGCGCCCCTATGGGCGCCATCGTGCTCCGCGGCGCTGGGGTCTCGGTGGAGACGGGATAGCCCGCCTCGATCCAGGCGGCGTAGCCTCCGTCGAGTATCGCCGTTGCCTCGTGGCCCAACCAGCGCGCCAAGAACCACAGACGCGCCGCGTACATGTCGCCGCCGCCGTCGTAGGCCACGACTTGGGTCTGCTCGCCTACTCCTGCCTGGCGCAGAAAGCGCGCAAAGTGCTCGGCTTCCGGCAGCGGGTGCCGCCCGTTGCGTCCGGTCTTCGCGCCCGTGAGCACGCCCTCGAGCGAGGCGTAGAAGGCCCCCGGGATGTGTCCCCGCGCGTATGCGGCCTGCCCTGCATCGGGGTGAGCCAAGTCGCTGCGACAGTCGATGACCACCCATGCCGGATCGTTCAGGTGCTCGCACAGGGTCCGCGGATCCACGACCGTCGTATACATGGCTCCTCGCTTCGCATAGCCGTGGCCTCGCCCTCCCGCTTACCGATGGATCTTGACGGGATGGCGTTGACCGGTCTCGTGCGGGTCTGCTATACTACCAAGGTTCCGGCCTACCCGTCGCGGGGGAGGCCGCGTTTCTGTGTGTAAAGGGGCTTCATGCCGACCATTAGTCAGCTCGTTCGCAAAGGGCGCGTCACCAGCAGGAAGAAGACGAAGTCGCCGGCCTTCCGCTTCAGCTCCACGGGGCCAAAGCCGGGCCATGCGGATCTCCCGAATCGTAGCTTTACGGTGTCCGGGAGCCCGCAGCGTCGAGGCGTCTGCACGCAAGTGAAGACGATCACTCCCAAGAAGCCGAACTCGGCGCTTCGTAAGGTCGCGCGTGTGCGCCTGACCAATGGGATCGAGGTTACCGCCTACATCCCCGGCATAGGCCACAACTTGCAGGAGCATTCGGTGGTCCTGATCCGCGGCGGCCGCGTCAAGGATCTGCCGGGTATCCGCTACCACATCGTGCGCGGTACGCTCGACACGTCGGGCGTAACCAATCGCAAGCAAGGGCGCTCCAAGTACGGCGCCAAGCGCCCGAAGAAGTAGTTTTTACTGGGGTCCCCGCGCGCGCAACGTAAAAGGGAACTCTACGAACCGGGGCGAGTGCCCCGGAACCTTTCAAAAACTGGGGTCCCCACGAATGAAGCGTAGCGAAGTGAGTGGGGAGTAAGGTCGGGCGCAGTGCCCGAGCAACCTGAAGGAGAATAAGGGAGCCCATGCCTCGTAAGGGACCAGTCCCCAAGCGGCAGATCCTGCCGGATCCGCGCTTCAACTCAAAGATGCTCGCCCGCTTCATCAATAAGATCATGGTCGGCGGGAAGAAGAGCGTCGCCGAGAAGCTCACGTACGACGCGTTCACCGTTATTCAGGAGAAGATGGGCCGCGATCCGATGGACGTCTTCCAACAGGCCATGACCAACGTCATGCCGATGGTGGAGGTTCGCCCCCGCCGCGTGGGCGGCGCAACCTACCAGGTGCCGATGGAAGTACGCCCGGATCGCCGCCAGGCCGTAGCGATGCGCTGGCTGATCGGCTTCGCGCGCAAGCGCACCGGCCGTCCGATGTTCGAGCGGTTGGCAGCCGAGATCATGGACGCGGCTAACAATATCGGCTCCGCCGTCAAGAAGCGCGAAGATACGCACAAGATGGCCGAATCGAATAAGGCATTCGCACACTACCGCTGGTAACGCACGGCCGCCCGCTGCGAGACGAAGGGCGGCCATCGGCCGCCCTTGTCGCGTACAGCATCATCATGCAAACCGGGCCGAGTGGCTCGGAACAGTTCAACTAAATGGGGTCCCGCGAACGGAGCGTAGCGACGTGAGTGGGGAGTGAGGTTAAGAGATCGTGGCGAGAGAGTTTCCGCTCGCAAAGACGCGTAATATCGGGATTGCGGCGCACATCGACGCCGGTAAGACCACCGTGACCGAGCGCATCCTGTTCTACACGGGGCGCACCCACAAGCTGGGTGAGGTCCACGAGGGTGCCGCGACGATGGACTGGATGGAGCAGGAGCAGGAGCGCGGCATCACCATCACCTCCGCCGCCACGGCTTGCACGTGGAACGACACGCGCATCAACATTATCGATACGCCAGGCCACGTGGACTTCACCGTCGAGGTGGAGCGCTCGCTGCGCGTGCTCGACGGTCTGGTTGCGCTCTTCGACGCGGTCGCCGCCGTCCAGCCGCAGTCCGAGACCGTTTGGCGCCAAGCCAACAAGTATCACGTCCCGCGCATCATCTTCGTCAACAAGATGGACCGCATGGGGGCGAACTTCTTCAACGCCATCGACAAAGTACGCGAGCGCCTGGGCGCGCCCGCCTACCCGATCCAGATTCCGGTAGGCGCGGAGGATCAGTTCAAGGGGATCATCGATCTCTTCGCGATGAAGGCGATCGTCTATACCGACGATCTCGGGACCACCTCGGTTTCGGGGGATATTCCCGCCGATCTCGCCGAGGTCTGCAAGGAGTGGCGCCACAAGCTCGTCGAGGCGGTCGTCGAGACCGACGACGAGTTGATGGAGAAGTACCTCGAGGGTACCGAAGTCGGTGAGGAAGAGCTCAAGCGCGCGTTGCGCAAGGCCACGATCGCGGGCAAGGTGATCCCGATGCTCTGCGGCTCGGCCTTCAAGAACAAAGGCGTTCAGCCGCTGCTCGATGCCGTGGTGGACTTTCTGCCTTCGCCGGTCGACCTGGCGGAAGTCGAAGGGACCAATCCCGACAACGGCGAGATCGAAGCGCGCAAGCCCAGCGACGACGAGCCTTTCTCGGCACTGGCCTTCAAGATCGCAAGCGACCCGTACGGCAACCTCACCTACTTCCGTGTCTATTCGGGCATTCTGAAGAAGGGGAGTTACGTCTATAACTCCACCAAAGAAAAGAAAGAGCGCGTCGGGCGCATCCTGCGGATGCATGCGAACCATCGCGAAGATATCGACATGGTGAGTGCCGGTGATATCGCCGCCGCCGTCGGCTTGCAGTACAGCACGACCGGCGACACGCTCTGCGAGGAGAAGAAGCCGATCATCCTCGAGGCGATCACCTTCCCGGAGCCGGTGATCCATCAGGCCATCGAGCCCAAGACCAAGGCCGACCAGGAGAAGCTCGGCCAGGCGCTTCAGAAGCTGGCGATCGAAGACCCCACATTCCGCATGTTCACGGACGAGGAGACGGGGCAGACCATCATCGGCGGTATGGGCGAGCTGCACCTGGAGATCATCCTCGATCGCCTCAAGCGGGAGTTCAAGGTCGAGGCCAACGTGGGCAAACCGCAGGTGGCCTACAAGGAAGCGATCACCAAGACTGTCGAGAAGCAGGGGCGCTTCGTCCGCCAGACGGGGGGCAAGGGGCAGTACGGCGACGTCTGGATCCGTCTGGAGCCGGGGGAGCCCGGTACCGGCTACGTCTTCGAGAACAAGATCGTCGGCGGCGTGGTGCCGCGCGAGTACGTCAAGCCGGTTGGAGAGGGCAT
>SCQY01000030.1 GCA_004298665.1 bacterium
GAGCACGGTTCGCATGCCCAGCGATCCAGCCAGCGACACGATCTCGGGATCGCGCCCGCCAAACGGCGGGCGGAAGAGCGTCGGCGCCGCGCCCGTTGCAACTTTGATGGCTGCGGAGGTACGCTGGAGTTCGCGGCGCTGATGGGTGGGGCGCTCGAGCAGCAGATGCGCGTGGTCCCAGGTGTGATTGCCGACTGCGTCGCCGGCCGCCGCCTCCTCGCGCACGATTTCGGGATAGCGTGCCACCGCGCGTCCCACGCAGAAGAACGTGGCGACGGCGCCGTGCGCCTTCAGCCAACGCACGATCTCGGTGGTATACGGCGGGTTGGGACCGTCGTCGAACGTGAGGGCGACCACGCGCTGCGTTGCCGGCTCGCTGGTCAACGCGCGCCCGAAGACGTTGAAGTTCGGATTCTCGGAAGCCAGCCAGAAGCCATAGAGGAAGATCGCCAGGACAAACGCCACCAGCACGGCTTGTAGAGCGACGTAGCGGCGTTGGGTACGCACGACAGGCATTGGTACGCCTTCGCGGGGCGCACACCTTGTTCGCTACGGGATGACGGAAGCGGCGATGCGCTCGAGCTCACGCAGCGGCAGATCCCCCACCAGCGTGAAGTTGAGGGCATGCTCGCGCCAAGCCAGCAAGACGTTGGGCTCATCCTCGACGTACGTAGCCGGTTGCCCTTGCACGCGTGCATCCCGTGCTTGGAGTCCCGTGAAGTCGGCGCCGCCGTTCTTGTCGGCGTTCTCGAAGAGCGAGAGGCTGCGCAGTCCGTCCGTGTAGAGCAGGTGGAGGCTGCGCACGCCTTTGATCGTGGTGACGTCTCCACTCACCAGTGCGAAGCCCTCGGGGAGATAGCGGGGGCCGGTGGCCGCGAAGCCGGCTTGATCCAGCACGTGCACGAGATCCGCGGAGGGAGCGCCGAAGTCCCTGCCCTTGCGTGTCGTAAATCCGTCCGGCGTCACCGGCTGGAAGAGCGCTGGCGGCTCGCCGCGATAGGCGATCTCTTGAAAACGTGAGGTGTATGCTACCGACCCGTTGGCATGATAGCGTTCCTTGGCGAGCAGGAGTGCGGTCTGTGCGTCAACCCAGATACGCTGGAGACGCGCCCCGCTGTAACGGTTGACCAGCGAGAGCGTGTGCGCCTTGCGTCCGGCCACCTCGTCGTCCGCGCCGAGAACGGCGCGGTAGTTCGTGGTGAGCAGGCCGAAGTTGGAATCTTCGGCGAGGTCGTCCTCGTCGGCGGCGGGGTAATGGGAAACCGTCACGGTCTGGGCGTGCAGATCGAATGCGTACATCGTGGCGCCGCGCTCGATCACGTAGTTGCCGTAGATGCTCGAGGGGGCAATGTACCACTTGCGCGTGGCATCGGGCGCGCGATGTTCGATGCTCATCTCCACAGCACGCGTTCCGTTGGCACCCCAGGCGATCGACGAAAGCCTTCCTACGTAAGAGAGGCGGCGCGGGGCCCCCATGGTGTCGGCTAGCAGCCGCGCCGCCGCCGGATCGCTGGTGGGCTCGACGGCGGGGACGGTGCTCGGCGGCGGCGTACGCACGGGGGCGGACTCTGAGGGCGCCGGGCCGATGCTCGCGACGGCCGCCGCGAGCGCTAGGATCAGGAGCGTCAGTGCACGCGCGATACCCACGCCGTTAGTTCGCCGGGCCCTCGGCACTCAGGCCTGGCACCGCCATGCCGAAGTACGTTTCGGTGGGCGCGACCAGGGCGGCGTCGGAGTGCGAGTGCGTTGGCGTAGAAGCGAAAGCCACCGGGGGATTGTGCTCGCCATCGGGGATGGTGCGCGTCTGCGCATCGTGAGCTTCGAAGTAGTAGGCCGCGTCGATCGCGGCGGTTGGGGCCGTACCGCTGCGCAGATCGTTTCCGCCGAACCAGAGCGCCAGGGCCACGACGGCGGCGGCCGGCAGAGCCCACGAAAGGTGCCGGATCCTGATCCACGCGGAGAGGCTGCCTGCCGCGCGCTCCTCGCGCGCTGCCATGCGGATGCGTGCCACGACCTCGACGGGCAGATTGCGTTCCTCGCGGCGCGCCGCCGAGCGCAACGCTTCACCTAGCGTGAGCTCCGCTTGGTACTCCGCGCGGCAGGCATCGCAGGCCGGAAGGTGCGCGAAGATCGCGGCGTCCGTCTGGGCATCGAGGGCGCCGTGCAGATAGTCGATCAGGGTTTCCGTGTCGTAGTGCTTGTCCATGCTAGTCTTTCCGGTTATCGGTTCTCGTTGCGCTGCGTCTTCAGGACCAGCCGCCTGAGCTGATTGCGGGCACGGTGGAGTCGGGACCGCACCGTGCCGATCGAACATCCCACGATCTGGGCGATCTCCTGGTAGCTGAGCTCTTCGATGTCGGCCAGGATCACCACGTGGCGTTGGTCGGCGGAGAGCTGCGCGAGGGCCAAGGAAAGCGGCTCGCCCAGTTGCCCTTCCACGTAGCTCTCGATTGGATCGACCGCCAGCGGCTTCGCTCCGCCATACTCCTGTGGCGCATTATCTTCCGGCAGATCCTGCTGGAAGACGCCCTTGCGCCGGCGCAGCTCATCGCGGTAGAGGTTGGTAGTGATCCGGTAGATCCACGAGAGGAACGACGTCCCGGGCTGGAACGACTTCCACGCACGGAAGACGCGGATGAAGGCATCCTGCGTGAGGTCACGGGCATCGGGCTCGTTCCCCGTGAGGCGGTACGCGAAGTTATAGGCGGCACGTCCGTACTCGGTCATCGCCCGCTCGAGAAACTCCCGCTGCTCCTGCGTGGCCGGCTCGAGCGGCTTACGCGATCGAGTTGCCACTAGTGCGGCGGTGCCTCCGTCTGCGTTCCTCCGACATTATCGTATACGAATCTCTGCATGGCGATAGTTCCCCTTGTGCCCCGAAATCGGTGGCTTCCCTGGCAGGACGCCCCTTTTTCGTACCACCTGCCGAACGCTCTTGCTGCATCCACGAGGGGGCGCAGAGAGTCTCAAGGGAGGCCGGAGGACCGGGGCCTGGCCCCGCGAAGGGGGTCCGGCCCGAGCCCGCGGCGCCCCCTGTCAAGAAGCCGCCGGACCCCCTACGCCAACGAGGAGCACCATCGTGATCGCCCAGCGCATGCCAACGGAGACGAACGACGCCGTTAACCTGATCGTCTCGCTGCTCGTGCGCTATCCGGAGATCGCGAGCGTGCGCTCTAATCCCGCCGACGAGACGATTCGACTCACCTTCGCCTTCACCACAGCCTTCGCTAGCGATCAGGCACGCCGCATCACCGGTGAGGTCGTCGACTACCTGGAGGCTTTCCACGACGTCTCGAGATCGGCGCCGACCGTGCTGGGTACGAGCTGCGACGTCGATCAAGGGGCGAGTTTCCTCCACGTCGATCGCGACCTCAAGACGATCACCAAGGACGAGATCTCCATGGTGGTTTCGTTGCTGGCGGAGCGCTTCGGGGCGCTGCTGGTGACCAACCCGGTCCCCGAAGAGTCAAGCGACGAAGACGTCTCCGAACAGGAAGAGATGGTCAACGTCGCCATCGACTCGATGCGAGACAACGGCGCCCAGAAGAGCCTCGTCGGCTTCCGCGAAGAGCGGCGCGTCTTGATTTACTTCACCAAGGCCGCCAAGAAGAAGAAGGCTGCCAAGAAGTAGGACACGGGCGGGCGAAAGGCCGAAGGCCTATCTCCGTGCGCCCCGCTTGGCGACGTACTTAGGAAGAAGGATTCCATCCACTCGTTCAACCTCTTGCTCGTCGGCGACGTCGTCGGTGCGCCGGGGCGTGAAGCCCTCAAGCGTTGTGTCCCCGAGTTACGCGAGCGCTTCGAGATCCATGCCTGCGTCGCCAACGGAGAGAACATCGCCGGCGGCTTCGGGCTCACCGTCTCCACCGTCGAGGACGCCTTCGCCAGCGGCGTCGACTTCATCACCAGCGGTAACCACGTTTGGGACAAGCGCGACTACCGCGATCAGCTTGCCAACTCCGAGCGCGTGATCCGCCCCGCCAACTACCCCGATGCAGCGCCCGGCCGCGGCTACGGCTTGATCGAGTGCGATGGTGTGCGGGTGGGAGTCGTCAACGTCATGGGACGCGTCTTCATGCCAGCGCTCGACGACCCGTTTCGCATCGCTCGGCGGCTGGTGGAGGACCTGCGGCAGACCACGCCGATCGTGGTCGTGGACGTCCATGCCGAGGCCACGAGCGAGAAGGCGGCCTTGGCCTACCACCTCGACGGCCTGGTCAGCGCCGTCTACGGTACGCATACCCATGTCCAGACGGCCGACGAGCGCATTCTCGCCGGCGGTACCGCCTTCATCACCGACCTCGGGATGACCGGGCCCAGCGACTCGGTGATCGGCATGGATACGAAGATCGTGCTCGAGCGTTTTCTCGTAGGGACCGGCGAGCGCTTCGCCGTCGCCAAGACCTCGCCGCAGCAGTTCTGCGCGCTGGTCGTCAACGTCGACCCGGAGAGCGGTCGCGCCGTGGGCCTCCACCGCATCTTCCAGCGCTTCGACTGAAGGCGCGCAGGTAGGCATGATCGTCGACTTTCATACCCATACGTTGCACAGCGACGGGACCCAGACGCCCGCACAGCTCCTGCGCCTGCTGGACGCCCGCGGGGTGAGCCGCCTCGCCATTACCGACCACGATGCGCTGGAGGCCTATGCGCAACTCGATCTGGAGGCACAGGTCAAGCGTGTGATCACGGGCGTCGAGATCAACACGACCTACCGGCATAACGAAGTCCATATCCTGGGCTATGGCTTCCCCCTCGACTCGCCGGTGCTGCGCCCCGCCCTCGAGCGCAACAATGCCGAGCGCCAGCTGCGCGTCCGCGTGATGGCCGAACGTCTCACTTCTGCGGGATACGAGCTCTCGGTGGAGGAGATCCAAGCGGAGAGTCTTCCGGGGAGCCCGTTGGGGCGCCCACACGTGGCACGCGCGTTGATGCGTAAGGGCCACGTCGGAACGATCGAAGGAGCGTTCCGGACGCTGCTGCGGCGCGGCGGCCCCGGGTACGTGCCTTCCACCTATATACGCCCCCACGAAGCGATCCGCTTGGTGCGCGAGAGCGGAGGCGTGGCGGTGCTTGCTCATCCCGGGCGTCTCGACGATTACGAGATCATCGAGGAGCTGACGGGCGTAGGTCTCCAAGGGCTGGAAGTGTTCTATCCCTCGCACGACGCCAACCAGCGAGCATACTTCCGTGAGACGGCCGCGCGCCTTGGCCTCGTGATGACCGGCGGCTCCGACTTCCATGATCCCACCTACAACCAGCATGGGGTTGGGATGGATGTCGACGAGCGGGATCTCGAGGGCTTCTTCGAGCTGCTTGGCTCCTAGAGCGTTGCCGCTTCGCGATCGAGCGCGGCCATGCGGTCGCGTTGCGCGACGATCAGCTCTTCATCGTTCAAGTACTCGTGGTTGACCCGGACGTTCTCGAACGATCCTTGGAGCGAGGCACGTGCGAACGCCTGCGCGCAACGCACGTCGCTCTGAGCATGGGGCGTTCCCACGCGCGCCATCTCGCCGGCGAGGCGCAGGATCGAGAGCGCCGTCTCGGCATTGCGCAAGGGGGTCTCGGCGGCA
>SCQY01000031.1 GCA_004298665.1 bacterium
GGAGCCCGGCGCCGAGTCGCGCGAAGCGTACGCCATACGCCTGGAGCGCGAAGGCCTCTTCGTCCAGCGCGTAGGCGGCGCCGTCCGCCTCCAGGCGGTCGTCGCCGGCGCGCTCATGCCTTCCGAGCAGCCGCCGGCGGCATTGCCCGACGCGGAGCTCGCGCCGCTGCAGATGCGAATGTTCGGGCCGTTCGATGCACGCGTCGGGGCACGTGAGATCCCCTGGGTGCGCCGCCGCGATCAGCAGATCGTGCAATACCTCCTGCTGCGGCCCAACGGCTCGGCGACCCGCAGCGAGGTCATCGAGACGTTCTGGCCCGATGCCGACGCCGATGCCGCGGCGCAGAGCCTGCGCACCGCGTGCAGCAACGTCCGTAAGGCGCTCTCCGCCGTCGTCGGCGCAGCCAACGTGGAACGCTATTTCTGCTCGCGCGGCGACGTGGCGCTGCGCCCGCAGAGTCTCTCGGTCGACGTGCGCCAGTTCCGCCTCCAGGTGACAGAAGGGGATCGCGAATTCGAAGCGGGGCGCACCGAACAGGCGCTCGTACACTACCGCTCCGCCGAGGCACTCTACCACGGGGATCTGCTGGCGGACGAAGTGCAGGAGCCGTGGCTGGCGGCGCGCCGCGAGAATCTGCGCCAACTCTACGCCCACGTGCTCGAGCGAGCCGCCGAGATATGGATGGAGCGCGGTGAGCCCGCGCTCGAACGCCGCTATGCGGAGCGCCTCGCGGAACTGCGCACGCCGCATCACGCACCGGCAGCGGTGCTGCGTGCGATCACGCGCTCGTAGAGCGAATAGCTCCCGTCGCGCCGCGCCAGTCTCCACTCGTTGGCCCGCGCTAGCGCACGGGCGAAGCGCCCTTCGCGCCGCGCAATGATGGTATCGACGCGCCACGCGTTCAAGCGAGCGCGCCAGTGGGGCGCCGCACTGATGATGGTCAGGTAGTCGTTCCATACCGGCACCGGATACGGATCGCAGCGCGAGTCGACGAAGACTCGTAGGCCGGGCCGGCCGATCGCCGCGGAACACCACGAGAAGTCTTCGCAGAGCAGGCGGCGAGGACTGCGCTCACGCTCCAGATAGGCAAGCGCCGCTCGCGGCGCCTGCCGCCTGGGGGTCATATGGCGTGCGTGCAGGATCACCGCCACGACCAACAGGGCGCTGGCCGCCGCCGCGATGCGCGAGAGCGCCGTCATGCGCGTTGCCGCCGGGACGCCTTCGCCGGAAGACCAGCGCTGCATCAGCCATGCCGTCGCCGGCGGGGCTAACACGATCCCGGCCAGCGGTACGTTACGCACATGGGCAAACGCCAAGCCGAGAAAGGTCGCGGAGAGCGGAATCTCGCGCAGCGTCAGCAGGCGCAAGCGCAGTCCCAGAAAGACCAACAGCGCCAAGGGGAGCGCTCCGCCGGCGAGCGCGAGGTCTTGCAGGTTTGCGGGGCGCCACTCTTGGATCGCCCGCGCGATCGGAGAACGGAAGAGCTCGATCGCATAGGCGTCGAGCCCCCAGCCAAAAGGATTGGCCCACGTCGCAATGGCGGCACCGCCCGCCAGCGCCAGGCGCCGGCCGATTGCGGGCGTCAGGGAGCGCGTCTCCAGCAGCCGCCCAACCGCGTCGAGCAAGACGACGCAGGGCGCGATCACGACGCTCGCATGCACGTTGCTCCACAGTGCCGTCAGCGGAAGCACCAGCCACAGCCGCCGCCCCTCGCCGTCAAGCAGGACGAGCAGCGCCGCCAAGAGCGGCCAGGCCGCTACTTGCGCGCGAACCCCGAACGACTCGAGCATGGAGATGCCCGTCAAGCCCACGCAGAGCGCCAGCGCGGTGCCGCGAGCGCCGCGGCCGGCGCAACGCCGCTCGACGAGGATCAGCGCGGCTACGGCGCAAGCAGCGATCAGCAGCGCGAAGAGCGGGTAGCCGACTCGCGACGATACGAGATGAGCGGCAATGCCGTAGAGCCACTCCTGGGGCAGCCAGGGAGCCCCTACTGCCGTGAACGTTTCGTTCCCAAGCGCACGCGGAATCCGGTGCGTCGCGAGGATCGTCTGACCAAGCCAATTCTGCCAGGGGAAGTCGCCGTCGGGGGCGAGCACGAAGAGGGCGCCCGCACCGAAGACCACGGCGAAGATCAACGGTACGAGCCCTCGCCGCCAACTCATGACAAGGTCAGGCGATCTCCGAGCGCGATATCGTTGGCGCGCAGGGCGCCCGCTCCCAGTTCAATCACCGCATGGGCACCGCGGCAGGCGATCAGCGTTCGCCAGGGGCGGGCAGTCTCGACTTCGCGCAGCACCGTCCCCTCACGATCGAGGAAGACGACATCGATCGTCGCCCGCATCCCGATTGTATGGATCGCGGCGCAGCCTTCGATCCAGAGCCCTTCGTCGGGCGTGACGGTGCGCCGCGGCAAGAGACCGACCGCGCGCTCCAAGAAGCGGTCGGCACGGCGCACGCGGTTGGCGATGAGGCGGCCCGTCGTGGCATTATAGAGCGCAAACACTTAGAACGGCCCTCCCAGTGCAAGTCCGGCAGCGATAGCCGTAATCAGGTAGGGTGCGAAAGCGATCGCCCCTCGCGTGCGCCGCAGCATCGCTGCGCCGAACGCCGCCAGCGAAACGAGCGCGAACAACAGCGCCGCCGTTTCGATACCCAGCACGGCTCCCCCCAGCGCCGCCAACTCGACGTCGCCCCATCCCATACCAGTGCCGCGCGTCAGCAGCGCCGTCAACGCGAATGGTACCGTCAAGGCGAGCGCGGAGATCGGCAGCGACCAGTTGCCGCGGGCGGCCGCCACCAGGAGTAATGCGACCAGCGGCGCCAACGCGAATGCGTCGAAAACCAAGCCTCTGGTGACATCGGTAGTCCAGCTTGCGCTGAGTGCGAAGAGCAGGAGCGCGGTCAAGCCGATCTCGACGCCGAACGCACCGCGCATCTCCTGAGCCGCGCCCACCGTGGCTGCGCCGGCGATTAGCAGCGGCAAGGGCACCGGCCCAGACGGAGGAGCATTACGGTACGCCTGCATGTCGCGTACGGCTCGCGCACCCACGAGCGAGCCGCCGAACGACGCAGCGGCGCAAAGCGCCATGCCGGCCAGCAAAGCCGGCGCCGTCATCGGTTGACGTAGCCCGCGAAGACGGCACCGAAGATCATGACGAAGAGCGCGGGCAACATGAAGAGTGCCATCGGTATGACCATCTTGACGGGGAGCTGTGCGGCCAATTCCTCGGCGCGCATCATGCGGCGGTTACGCGTCTCCTCCGCGAGCTCCGAGAGCACTTTCGAAAGATTCGCTCCCAGCCGCTCTGCTTGAACGATGGCCGTCACCGTGGTGGAGAGCTCGAGCTGTCTCACGCGCTGGGCCATCGCCTTGAGCGCATCCGCGCGAGATCTCCCAAGCCGCATCTCGCCGAGTGCCATGCTCAGCTCTTCTCCAAGCGCCCCGGGCGCCGCGTCGATGACGCGCGCGAGCGAGGCGTTGAGCGAGAGGCCGGCCTGTACGGTGGTGGCAACGATATCCAGCACGTCGGGCAGACGCCGCTGGACGTCGGACTTGCGCGCTTTGATGGCTTGATCTAAGCGCGAAAGCGGCGCCAAGATCAGCAGGATCGTGAAGACAGCCGTCGCGATCACCGTGAGGTTGCCGTCCACGAGATGCAGTACCGCGATCAGCAGACTCGCACCCAAGCCGAGCAGGCCGCCGGCGATCATACGCGCGATCACCTGCGCGGGGTGGATACGATACCATCCCGCCTCGATCAGGCGCTCGCCAAGAGCGCCGCGCCGCCGCTCCCCCAGCAGACGATCGAGGGCGGCCAGCTTGCCGGGGTCTCCGATGCGTTTGGGCGCAGAGCCTTCCAGCTCTTCGAAGCGCTTGGCCAGCGCGTGTTTGGTCGG
>SCQY01000326.1 GCA_004298665.1 bacterium
CACGAAGGATTGGGCATCACGACGTCGCTGGCGACAGGGCGGCTGATCGCCGATCATCTGCTGGCGCGCCGGCCGGAGATCGATCCCACGCCATATCTGCCCGCGCGCATGCATCGTGAGGAAGCCCGTGCCTGATACCATCGTCGTGCGCGTCAACGGGCGCTCCGTCGAAGTGCCGGCGGGCTCAACGGTCTTGGCGGCCGTGGCGATCGCCGGGGAGCAGGCCTGCCGGCGCTCGGTACGCGGGGAGGCCCGAGCGCCGCTCTGCGGAATGGGCATCTGCTTCGAGTGCCGCGTCACCATCGGCGGCGCCCGGCACCAGCGTGCCTGCCAGACGCTGTGCGCTTCAGGCATGGACGTGCGCACCGATGGCTGAGCATCATGGCGACGTCGTCGTGATCGGTGCCGGACCCGCGGGTATCGCCGCCGCCCAGCGCGCCGCTGCATACGGACGCAGCGTGATCGTGCTCGATGACAACCCGGAAGTCGGCGGCCAGATCTGGCGCGGCGAGCGGGAACGCATCACGCGTACCGACGTCAGGTGGATCCTCGGCGCGCGCGTGGTAGACAGGGCCGGCGAACGCGCACTGCTCGTCGAACGGGCCGGCGGCGCAGTCGAGTGCGTCGTCTTCGAGCGGCTGGTGTTGGCCAGCGGAGCACGCGAGCGCTTCCTGCCCTTTCCCGGTTGGACGCTGCCCGGCGTCACCGGCGCCGGCGGCCTGCAGGCGATGGTCAAAGGCGGCCTGCCGATCGAAGGGAAGCGCGTTGTCGTCGCGGGGAGCGGTCCGCTGCTGCTGGCCGTCGCCGCCTATCTTCGCGGGCGCGGCGCGCGCATCGCCGCTATCGCGGAACAGGCGCCGTGGCGGCAGTTGGCCGGCTTCGCTCTCCAGATCGCCGGCAGCACCGAGAAACGGCGTCAGGCGCTGGCGCTGCGCCGGGCGCTTGCGGGCGTTTCCTACGCCGCGAGCGCGTGGCCGCTGGCAGCCGAAGGTGAGGGGCGCCTGGAGCGAACGGTGCTGCGCACGTCGCGCGGCACACTGCGCATCGACTGCGACTACCTGGCCTGCGGCTTTGGCCTGGTGCCCAACCTGGAACTCGCGCATCTGCTAGGCTGCGAAGTACGTGACGGATTCGTCGCCGTCGACGAACGGCAGCGCACCAGTTGCGCCGGCATCTTCGCAGCCGGCGAGGTGACAGGGATCGGCGGCCTCGATGTCTCGCTGCTGGAAGGCGAGATGGCCGGCTGCGCAGCCGCCGGCCACGAAAGCGACGCGCACCGCCTCGCCGCACGACGGCGCGCGGCCCGCAACTTCGCATCCGCGCTCGCGAAGGCGTTCGCGCTGCGCCGCGAACTCAAGGCGCTCCCCGACGCGCAGACCATCGTCTGCCGCTGCGAGGATGTGACCTACGAGCGCCTCGCAGGGTATCCAACGTGGCGGTCCGCCAAACTGCACACCCGCTGCGGCATGGGCCCCTGTCAGGGGCGTGTCTGCGGCGCCGCCGGCGAGTTTCTCTTCGGCTGGACGAGCGATCGCGAACGTCCGCCCATCTATCCCACGCGCATCGCCACACTCACCGCTCACCATGAGGTCACGGAATGAAGGTCAACTGGCGCGGGGTGCTCCCCGCCATCACCACCCCGTTTACCGCCGAGCTGGCTGTCGATCACGAGTTCCTCGCCAGACACTGCGCATGGCTGGTCGACAACGGCTGCGGTGCCATCGTGCCGCTGGGCTCGCTGGGCGAAAGCGCGACGTTGAGCTCCGAGGAAAAGATCGCGATCGTCGAAACCTGCCGGCGCGGCGTTGGCGATCGCGTCCCGATCGTCGCGGGGATCGCCGCGCTGAGCACCGCGGAGGCCGTGCGCTTGGCACGGCGCGCGGAGGAGGCAGGAGTTGGCGGCCTGATGGTGCTCCCGCCGTACGTCTACAGCACGGATTGGCGCGAGATGAAGGCCCACGTCGCTGCGGTGATCGCGGCGACCGGCCTGCCCTGCATGCTCTACAACAACCCGGTGGCCTACAGGACGGATTTCCTGCCCGAGCAGATCGCGGAGCTCGCCGCCGAACACGCAAACCTCCAGGCCGTCAAAGAGTCGTCCACCGACGTGCGCCGCGTCACCGCGATTCGCGCGCTGGTCGGCCAGCGCTTGGAGATTTTGGTAGGCGTCGACGATGCGATCGTCGAGGCGATAGCGGCCGGAGCGGTCGGCTGGATCGCGGGGCTGGTCAGCGCCTTCCCCGCCGAGTCGGTGGCGCTCTACCGTTATGCGATGGAGGGGCGCACACAGGAAGCGTTCGAGCTCTACCGCTGGTTCCTGCCCTTGCTGCGCCTGGATACCGTGCCGAAGTTCGTTCAGCTCATCAAGTTGGCGCAGGAGGCCGTGGG
>SCQY01000327.1 GCA_004298665.1 bacterium
GGCGGGAGCGCCCAGATGTTCTCGAGCTCCGCCGCCCAGCCCGCAGCCGGGATCTTCTCGAACACTCCGAACGCCTGCGCCTGTTTCATGAAGTCGACGAAGCCCAGGCCGCCCAGCGTCACGATCAAGCAATCCGGCTTCGCAGCCATGATCTTGGTGATGTATGCGCTGTAGTCGGACGTTCCGATCGGCGTCAGGTCGTTGTTGATGATCGTGCCGCCTACCTTGTCATTGATGTCCGTGTAGCCTTTAACGATGGCATGGCCGAAAGCGTAGTCGTCCGTGACCATGTACCAGCGCTTGCCGAAGAGCTTGGCAATCGAGTAACCGGTGGCGTGCGTCATCATCCACGTGTTGTGGCACGTCATGAACGTGTTCCAGCGGCAGTCTTTGCCCACGGCGTCGTCGGTGTGGCCGCCGGTATCGACGTAGGCGACCCCGAGCGCGTTGGCGGCAGCGCCGGTGGCGAGCGTCGCCGCGCTGTTGACCGTTCCGAAGAGCGCAGAGACGTGGCCGAGCTGAACGAGTTTGCGCGCCTTTTCCACGCTCACGCCGGGATTGTTTTGATTGTCCTCAACGATGACTTCGACTTTACGCCCCATCACGCCGCCGCGACGGTTCCAGGCTTCCACGGCCAGCGCGCTGCCGCGTACGTGGTTCTGCGCCAAGGCGCTGAACGGTCCCGACAGCTCCTCGATTTCGCCGACCTTGATGGCGTCCTCCGCCTCACCGCGGCGCGGGGTAAACGCCGGAAAGCCACCGGCGAGAGCAGCGGCGGTAATGCCAAGGCCGCCAACCAGTGAACGACGGGTGATAGAATGTTGTCCCATAAGAACACCTCTTCTGATAGCGACAGTGCTTTATGTTCGAGCCGGCAGGCCGTTTGCGATGCTTTCCGCGCGCTCGCGCGAGAGACCGCAGCTTTCCGCCGCTTGCAGGATGCCTTCCCAGACGGCGTCTTCCAGCGGAATCCCTTCACGCTTCCGGCGCTCGCGTGAACGCTGCTCCGGTTCACCCGGCGCAAGCACGTCACTGCCGGCAACGGCTGGTCGTGAGCTGGTGAAGAAGTCCGCAAAGCGGCGTACTTCGGTGGTGAACGCTGCAACGTCTCCGAAGATCGCCGGCGAAAGGTAGATGGAGAGCATAGCGTTGGTAATGCCGGCATAGTCTCCGCCCGCGGCGCCGGCGCCCGAGAGCGCTCCAGCGAGCAGCTCGCACATGAACGACAGGCCGGAGCCTTTGTGATCGCCGAAGGCGCGGATGGCTCCATTGCCGTCGCGCACGGTGGCGGGCTTGCCCGGATACGCGAGGCCGTAGAGCAGAGCGGGGTCACCGCTGAGTTGGCCATCGGGCTCGATGAGCGCATCCTCCGGGATCGCCTTGCCGCCTTTGTAGGCCACCAGCACCTTGCCTTCGGCCACGGTGGACGTGGCGAAGTCGAGGATGATCGGTGCAGCATCCTCCATGGGGATCCCGATGGTGATCGGGTTGGTGGACATGCGGCGGTCGACGCCGTTGAATGGGGCGACCAGCACGCTCCCGGGAACGTTGACGAAGTGAATCGAGATCAAGCGGGCCGCCGCCGCGCGCTCTGCCCACTCCCCGACTCGCCCGACGTGCGCGGTGTGGCGGAGCGCGATCGCCGAGACGCCGAAAGACGCGGCCTTGCTGATGCCCAAGTCCGTGGCCTGCTGGGCGATCGTCTGTCCGAAGCCGTTATTCCCTTCGACGACGGCCATGACGGGGTTCTCCGTGACGACCGTTATGCTGCGCCCGGGATGGACCTCACCGCTCTTGAGGGCCGCGATGTAGCGCGGCACGCGAATAACGCCATGGCTGTCGTGGCCGGTGAGATTGGTCTCCACCAGCGACTCTGCGATCCGCATGCTCTCCGCTTGCGCACAGCCCGCCGCCTCGAAGGTGGCCGCTACGACGCGGCGCAGGGATGCGGCGTCAATGGATCTCATCGGCGTGCTCCAGAGCCGCGCGCAGGCTCGCCAGATCGAAGCCGGGGCGGCGAGCGGTATCGAGAATAACGGCTTCGCGGCGCGCGCAGAGCTCTACGGCCCGTGGGATATGCGGCGCCGCGTCGAGCGGGATCACGACCGCTCCGTGGCGGTCCGCATGGAGGAGATCGTTGTGCGAGACCGTCATGCCGAAGACGTTGACTTGGCACGAGAAATCGACGGCGTGGACGTATGCGTGGCTGGGGCCCAGTTTGCCGCCGAGCAGTTGGAAGCCCGGCGCAAGAACGCCCAGGTCGCGGAAGGAGCCGTTGGTGACCACGCCCAGGCACCCGAGCCCCTTGTGAATGGTGGAGTTCACCTCGCCCCAGAAGGCGCCGAAGCCCGGCTCGGGATCAAGGTCCTGCATGACGACGATCGCCGGTCCCGGCTGCTGCGCGACGTACGCATAGTAGTCCAGGCGCCGGCGGTGCTGCTCATCCTTTGAGAGCGGTGACGGATCGAGTGCCCGCATCGTCGCGGTGCGGGCGTAGCCGACCATGGGCACGAGCGCGGGATCGGCGCAGACGAAGGTGCGCGTGGTGAAACCCGTCGTACGCCGATGCGGGGCGACGATCTCTAGCGCGTTACAGATCGTCGGCGTATCGAACTGCGCCAGCGTCTTCAGCAGTTGCGGGGGAAGCGGCTCGGCGTTCATCGTCACAGCTTCAGGAGCTCCTTCACGTTGCGCTCGGTGCGAGCCAGATGGCGGCGCATCGCCGAGCGCGCACCCGCTGCATCGCCGCGCTTCACGGCGCGATAGATCGCGAGGTGATCGCTCAGCGCGCGTTCGAGGTGCCCGGGAAAAGCACTGGTCGTCTGCTGGCTGAAGGTCAGCAGCTCGCGCATCGAGTCTCCCATCTTCAAAAGGACGGAGTTGCCCGTGGCCTCCAGGATCGCGCGATGGAAGTCCGAGTCCGCATGGCCGAATGCAGCCGGCTGCTCGACGGTCGCATGCATCGTCTTGATGGCGGCCTCCATGCGCGCGAGGTGCGTCTGCTCGGCGCGCTCGGCAGCCAAGGCGGCCACTTCGCATTCGAAGATGCTGCGGGCTTCCATCAGGTCTTGGAGTACCGAGACCATGGTTCCGCGCTCGCGCCGGGCGGCTAGGATGCTCACGTCCAGGGGGTCCCAGCGCTCGGGGTCCGTGACGCGTGTCCCCGCACCGTGGCGGATATCCACAAGGCCTTTGTCCGCCAAGACGCGCAGCGCTTCGCGTACGACGGTGCGCGAGGCACCGAACTGCAGGGCCATCTCAGGTTCCGGCGGCAGGAAGACGCCGGGCTCCAGCTCTCCGGAGACGATGCGGTCCACCAGCGCCTTTACGACCTGAACGTGGAGGCGCTTTGGTTCGACACGATCGTATGCCACCATGCGTGAGATTTGTCTGATGACTTGACGACTTCCTACCGCCCCCGTATCATGAGCACCGTGGAGAGCAGGGGGTAGTTATGCGGAATAATCGGTTGCAGCAACTCTGGCGGGAGGGCGGCGCGGCGGTCAATGGGTGGTTGACCATTCCAAGCTCGTTCAGCGCCGAGGTCATGGCGCATGCGGGCTGGACCTCGATCACCGTGGATATGCAGCATGGCCTGGTGGACTATCAGACGATGGTAACGATGCTGCAGGCTATCTCGACGACCGAGGCCGTTCCACTCGTGCGCGTCCCGTGGAACGATCCGGGCATCATCATGAAGTCGCTGGACGCCGGGGCCTTCGGGGTCATCTGTCCGATGGTCAACAGCCGTGAGGAAGCGGAGCGGCTGGTGGGAGCCTGCAAGTATCCGCCGGCGGGCTACCGCAGCTCCGGGCCCGTGCGTGCGGCGCTCTACTGCGGCGCCGATTATCAAGAGCACGCGAACACGTCGGTGCTGGCGTTTGCGATGATCGAGACCAAAACGGCGGTCGAGCGGCTCGATGAGATTCTCAGCACGCCGGGCCTCGACGCGGTCTACCTCGGCCCAGCCGACCTCAGCTTCTCGCTGACGGGGAAGTTCGGCTTCGATCACGCAGAGGGCACCATCTGCTACAACGCCATCGAGACGATCCTAGCGGCCTGTAAACGGCACGGTGTCGTCGCCGGTATCCACACCGGATCGCCGGAGTATGCGGCGAAGATGATCGGCCTGGGTTTTCAGTTCGTGTCGATCGGCTCCGACGCGAAGCTGCTGGCCGGCACCGCGGGTGATGCCGTGGCGCGCGTGAGAGCGATCCGCGATGGCAAGCACGAGCCTGCGTCTGCAACAAGCAGCGCACCGTACTGATCGAGCCCTACCGGCCGCCGCCGACCTCTACGATGGTCCCGGTGATGTAGGATGCGGCCGGTGAGAGCAGCCAGAGCACGGCCTCGGCAACTTCCTGCGGCGTACCGGTACGCTGCATCGGTACGCCGGACACCATGCGCTCCAGGCGATTAGGAACGCCGGGAACGTCGTGGATACCGGTCTCGATGAGCCCGGGTGCAACGGCGTTAACGCGGATGCCCTCGCCCCCGACTTCGCGCGCCAGCCCGATGGTAAAACTGTCGATGGCGCCCTTCGTTGCGGCGTAGTGCACGAATTCGTCGGGCCCGCCGGTCCGCGCCGCCAGCGACGAGATATTGACGATGGCTCCGCCGCTGCCGTTACGGCGCGTTGACATGCGCTTCACCGCTTCGCGCGCGCAGAGGATCGATCCGGCGACGTTCACGGCCAGCACGCGCGTCAGCGCATCCCCCTTCAGTGACTCCAGGCGCGTGATCCCGCCGATGATGCCCGCGTTGTTGACCAAGCCATGGATGGCGCCGAACTCGCGCTCCGCAGTCTCGAAGAGGCGGATGACCTCGTCTTCACGAGCGACGTCGCCTTGGACGGCGCTGGCTTTGCCGCCGGCGGCGTTGATCTCGCGGACGACGCTTTGCGCACCGGTTTCGTCGCTTGCGAAGTTGACGATGACAGCATAGCCGCGTGCGCCGGCCAACGTGGCAACGGCGGCGCCGATCCCGCGGCTTGCACCCGTGACGATCAGGCTCTCACCCATGCCGGCGCTTTCCGAGCGCAATGCGTGGACTCCCGCTTCCGCGTTCTCCACCTCGCTTGGTGCGGGAATCCCATCTCGCGATGGTGAACGTTGCGTTCCTCTATCCCCGCTGTTTCTATTCCCCACCGATAGCGCGATCTTCGCGGTCCAATCAACGGCCACACCGTTGCCCAGAGCACCGCCCTTTGAATGCGCTGCCTCCTTCTATGCATACGGTCGTTCGGGAGCGACCGCGTATTCGACCGGCGTCGATTCGAAATCCGAAATGCGCCGTTCCAAATTTCACATGTGCAATACCACTGAGTCGACGGAAGGAAGAGCATGATCAGCGGATTACCCGGAAAGACCGCCCTGGTGACGGGCGGGAGCCAGGGCATTGGTAAGGCCCTCGCGCTGGCGTTGGCCCACGAAGGCGTGAACATCGGCATCTGTGCGCGCGGCAAAGACAAGCTCGAACAGGCGATGGCCGAGATCAAGAGTCAAACGAACGTGAAGGTGGCCATTGCGCCCGCCGACTGCACGAACCCTCACGAAGTCAAGACGATGGTCGGCAGCATCGCCGGTGAGCTCGGCGGCATCGATATTTTGGTCAACTGCGTCGGGCAGGCCAAGGCGGGTCCATTCATCGATCTCACCGATGACGATTGGCTGCAAACCATCAACTTGAAGCTCATGGCGGCCGTGCGGGTGACGAGAGAAGTGCTGCCGTACATGATGCGCGCTCAAGGCGGCCGCATCATCATGATCGGCGGCGTGTTCGGCCAGCAGCCCAGTGCGTTCTCGCTGCCGATGGGCGTCGTCAACGCGGGCCTGTTCAACTTCACCAAAGGCCTAGCGCAGGACGTGGTCAAGCACAATATCCTCGTCAACGCGGTGAGTCCCGGGCGAGTCGATACTCCCCTCTTCCAGCAGCTGGTGGCGCGTCAAGCGCAGCAGCAGAAGATCGCTCCCGAACAAGCCCTGGCGGACATCCTGCGGGACGTGCCCATCGGCCGCGCGGGCACTGCAGCCGAAGTCGCCAATGTCGTCCTCTTTCTCGCCTCGGACTTGGCGAGCTACATGGTGGGCGAAGTTGTGACCGTTGACGGAGGTTGGACGAAGTGTCTCTGAGTCTGGTTTAAAGCGATCCAACCCGATCCGTAGCCCCATAGCTGTATTTCCGATACACGGGCGCGCGATTGCGCAAGGAGGTCGTCCATGAACATACCAGAGGCAGAGCAGTCCAATCCGGTAGCACGCTTCGCGTTGCGAATGACGGTATGGACCGAGCGGTACATGCCCGACTCGTTCATCTTCGCGCTGTTGGCCACGATCGTCGTGGTGATCCTCGTCCTTATGGTGGATGGGAGCGTAAGAGCCAATCCCACGTTGCTGGCAACGGCATGGGGCAACGGCTTTTGGACGCTGCTCACCTTCTCCATGCAAGCGTCGCTGACGATCATCGCCGGCAGCGCTCTGGCCACCACGCCGCCGGCACTCAAAGCCATCCGCTGGATCGCCAGCCGGGCTACGACGCCGCGCGCCGCCGTGGCGACGGTTGCCTTCTTCGCGATGGCGGCCGGATGGTTCAACTGGGCCTTCAGCCTGATCTTCGCTGCGATCTTGGCCAAAGAGTTCGCACGCCGCATCCCCAAGGCCGACTACCGCGCGCTAGGCGCCTGCAGCTTCCTGGCACTCGGGACGGTCTGGGCGCAGGGGCTCTCGGGCTCGGCCTCGCTCTTCGTCGCGACCAAAGGTTCAATGCCGCCGGCGCTGGTGTCGATCATCGGCGGCCTCATTCCGCTCTCGCAGACGATTTTTCTCTGGCAAAGCTTGGTGACCGTGGTCATCGAGATCGTCGTCGTCACGATCATCGCATGGATGATCAGTCCGCCGGCTGACCGCGTCGTGACCGCTGCGGACCTGCAGATCGACCTCGGTACCGGCGAAACGCCGGAGCTGAAACGAAGCCGGCCCGGAGATTTCTTCGAGTTCTCTCCGGTCTTGACGATCCTGGTCGCCGTCGTCAGCATCGTCTACATCATCGTTCGGTTCGCCGCGCCCGGGGTGGGCATTGCCGCACTCGATCTGAACATGGTGAACTTCATCTTCCTGATCGCCGCCATGCTCCTGCATTGGCGCCCCGCCTACTTCGTCCAGGCCATCAAAGACGCAACGCCGGCGATCTGGGGCGTGGTCCTGCAGTTCCCGTTCTATGCAGGTATCTTCGGGCTCATCGTCTCGACGAAGCTTTCAGGGGCGATCGCGGGCGCGTTCCTTCACGTGGCCAATCACGTGACGTATCCTCTGTTCATCGGTCTCTACTCGATGGTGCTGGGCCTGGCCGTTCCTTCGGGCGGATCCAAGTGGATCATCGAGGCGCCCTACGTCATCCAGGCTGCCCAACAACTGCATCTCCACCTCGGCTGGGTCGTCTCGATCTACAACCTGGGTGAAGCGATGGCCAACCTGCTCCAGCCGTTCTGGATGCTGCCGGCGCTGGGCATCCTGCAGCTGCGGTCTCGGGATATCATGGGCTACACGTATCTCCTGGCGATCTTCCTGATCCCGATCGTTCTCCTGATGTCCGTGCTCTTCAACTTGACGCTGACGCCGGGAAGCGAAGTCATCCCGATGGTGCCGTAACGGAGCAGCCGTAAGGCGAACGCAGCGGCGGGACGAGAGGCGCGCGTCATCCCGCCGCGAACGTTCAGACATGGATATCTTCGCCTGCATCGTAGGCCGTTCGCGGCGTCAGCGCCACTACATGTTTCACCTTGCACATGGCGGAGACGACGTCACGCTCGTCTATCCGTTCTGGGTCGTCACCGGTGCGTCGAAGAAACCCATCCTCGTCGACACCGGCTTCGCGCCGGACGTTGCCGAGGCGCACGGCGTGACATCCTA
>SCQY01000328.1 GCA_004298665.1 bacterium
GGACTTCCTTTGCGCTCGGCGATCGAAAGGTTCTCGCGCACGGAGAGGTGCGAGAAGATGCGGCGCTCCTCGGGCACGTAGGCGACACCCAGCGCATTGACTCTGAAGGGCGGGAGGCCGTCGATCCGCTGCGTTCGGAAGGAGATCGCGCCGCGGCGCGGCTGCACCAGCCCCATGATGCTCTTGAGCGTGGTGCTCTTGCCGGCGCCGTTGCGCCCCAAGAGCGCCACCACCTTGCCGGCGGGCACCTGCAGCGAGAGTCCTTTGAGGATGTAGCTCTCGCCGTAGTAGGTGTGGATGTCCTCCACGACAAGGCTCACCCGCGCCTCCCGAGATAGGCGTCGCGGACGCCCTGATGACTGCGGATCTCGGCCGGCGTTCCGCGCGCGAGTACCGAGCCGAAGTGCATGACGGTGATCTCGTTGGAGAGCTCCATCACGAGGTTCACGTTGTGTTCGATCAAGACGATCGTGTAGCGTTCTGCGAGCGTGCGGATGCGTGCCATCAAACGTTTCGCGTCCTCCGGCGAGAGGCCCTGGGAGGGCTCGTCGAAGAGCAGCAGGACGGGATCCGTCGCCAGCGCGATCGCCAGCTCCAGCAGACGCTGGTCGCCGCCGGCGAGCTCGCGCGCCGGCTGTTCGCCATGGTCGTGCAGACCGATCTCACGGAGCACTTCTTCGGCCCGCTGCGAGACGGCGCCGAGCGAGCTTGCCGGATGCCAGAGATCGAACGAGGCAGTGCTGCGTGACTGCGCCGCGATTCTCACGTTCTCGAAGACCGAAAGGTGCGGAAAGATGTTCGTGCGCTGGAAGGAGCGGCCGACTCCCAGACGCGAACGGCGCGCGCTGTCGAAGCGCGTGATCGGTTGCCCTTTGAAGAAGATCTCTCCCTCGCTGGGCTGGAGGTCGCCGCTGAGCAGGTTGAAGAGCGTGGTCTTCCCGGCGCCGTTGGGGCCGATGATCGAGTGCAGCGTTCCCTCGTGCACCACGAGATCGACGCTCTGAACGGCCGCGTGGGCGCCGAAGCGCTTAGAGAGGTTTCGAGTCTGCAGCAACGTTGCCGCCTCCAAGGTGTCGAATGCGGCGCAGCGCCAGCGGGCCCAACTCCCAGAGTCCGCCGCGCAGAAAGAGGACGATGCAGCAGAAGATCACGCCGAGCACCAGCGGCCAGCGCGCCCAGACTTCACTGAGGAAGTTGGCCAGCAAGGTGTAGATAGCTGCGCCTAGGAGTGCGCCGTACGGTGATCCGACGCCGCCCAAGAGTCCCATGATCACGATGTTCGTCGACGTGTTGAAGTCGATCGCCTCGAGCGGCACGAACTGGTAGAGCAGCGCGTAGAGCGCGCCGGCGAGTCCCGACAGCGCCCCCGATAGCGCGAAGGCCGCGATCTTGAAGCGGCGCACTTCGTAGCCGATCGCTTTCGCGCGTTGCTCGTTCTCACGGATCGCGCGCAAGACATGCCCGAACGGCGAGTCGATGATTCGCAGTACCGCGTAGACGGCGAGCATGAAGACCGCTGCTACGACGTAGTAGTAGGTCAGCGAGCTCGAAAGCGAGAGGCCGAAGAGATTGGGACGGATCAGGCCGCGCAGCCCGTTGTCTCCGCCGGTGATGCCCTTGAGCTGAAAGGCGGAGAAGTACGCCATCTCGTTGAGCGCAAAGGTGAGCATCACGGCGTAGACGCCGACGCCCTGGATCGAGAGGGCCCCGACGACCAGCGCCGAGAGCGCGCCGGTCACGATGCCGATCGCCAGCAGGAGTGCCAGCGGCGCGTGCCAGTGCAGCAGGGCGAGTGCCGCGGCGTAGGCGCCGATGCCGTTGAACGTCGCCTGGCCGAAGGAGAGGAAGCCCATCTGTCCCAGCAGGAAGCTGAAGCCCAGCGCCAAGAGCCCGGAGATCAGCATCTGCGCCTCGAGCGTGGGGTAGCGCACGAGAAGCGGTGCCAGCGCCACAATCAGCGCGAGCAGCGCCAGTGCCCCGAGCGAGCGTGCTTTCACCGGGTCCCGAAGAGGCCCTGTGGGCGAACGAGCAAGATCGCGACCATGGCGGCGAAGATCGCGACCTCGGAGGCGGAGGGATAGAAGATCGTCATCATCGCCTGTGTCAGGCCGACGATCAAGCCGCCGACGACTGCGCCGGCGAAACTGCCCAGGCCGCCGATCACCACAACGACGAAGCTGATCGCCGTGAGCTCCTCACCCATGGCCGGCTGCCCGCCGCGCACGGGAAGGCTCAGTGCTCCGGCGACTGCTGCCAGCGCAACGCCGATTCCGAAGACGAGCGTGAAGAGCCGCTGGACGTTGAAGCCGATGCAGTCGACCATCGCCGGGTCCTCGATCCCCGCCCTGATGATGGCACCGTACTTCGTGCGCTCGAGTGCAAGCCAGACGGCAGCGATGAGCAGAGCGGCGGCAAGCACCAGGAAGAGCCGGTAGTAGGGAAAGGTCACCAAGCCCAGCGAGAGCCCGCCTTCGAGGGCGCTTGGGACGTTGACGCTCATGGGGTCGGCCCCCCAGATGAGGATGATGCTCTCCTGCGCGATGAAGACCAGGCCGAGGGTGAAGAGGATCTGGTAGACGTGGCCGAAGCGCGCGAGGCGGCGTATGAAGAGAGCGTCGATCGCCAGGCCGAGCACTCCCACGACGAGTGGAACGATCACGATTGCCGCCCAGAAGTCGCTCGTGCGAGCGAAGACCGAGAAAGCGACATACGCGCCCAGCGCATAGAAGGCCCCATGCGCGAAGTTCGGAATGTCGAGCATCCCGAAGATCAAGGTCAGCCCGGCCGCGACCAAGGCATAGATCATCCCGAGAACGACCCCGTTCAGGAGCTGGATCGCGATGAGCGACTCCATAAACCTCCAACGACGAGCGCAGGTGCTTCGGCTGGCGGCGGCACTTCCACGAAGGAGCCGTATTACCTGTCGACAATAGACCGTTTCGGATGCCCGTTTCGAAGCGGCCGCAGCGCAATGCGGCACAACTCGATCGTACCTCGACTGCGGGAAAGGTCGCCGACTATCTGCG
>SCQY01000329.1 GCA_004298665.1 bacterium
CCCGGCCAGCCCGGCGCGAATCAGCCGGGGGCACGCATCTACCGATCGGCTCCGCAGACCGCACGTCCCACCCAAGGGCGACCGGAGCGCGGCCGCGTTCCAAACGGCTACCGCACGCCGCCGGATGGCCGCGGATACTATCCGCCCGCCATGCGCCCCAATGGCCCGCCGCCGCAGCTCGCCGAAACGATGCCACCCTGGTACCGGCCCTATTGGGACCACCCCTACGACTGGTGGCATCCGCACGGCTGGTATGGCAGCACGAATCTTTGGTGGCGGGAGGGTTGGTGGTTCGAAGTCGCGATCATCGGTCGAGATTTCTGGGAATGGGGCTTCAACGGCGCGGACATGCCGTTTGGATACGGCCAGCCGCCGCTCGCGATCACCTGCACGTATCAAGACCCTACCAGCGGGCGGTCTGTGGAATTGACGATCATCGGCTCCTCATGCCCGCCGCCGCTCGACGTACAAGTTCCCGACGATGCCAACGGGCGGAGAGGCATGCCCGGAGCATAGAACGCTCGTGCGGAGCCGGCGAGACGGCGCATGCGCTTCCGTTCCATGAGAAATCACAGAGCGTTGTGTCATGATCGCTCTGGGAGGGTCAACATCATGAGCGGTCTGCCACTCATTCGTCTTCGCTGGTTGACGGTGCTCGTAGGCGTCGCCGCCTTGGCCGGCTGCGGAAGCAGCGGCAATGGGGGGACACCCTTCTTCTCCAGCGTCTGCGACACCGGCACGCAGGTCCAGCTCGCCAATCCCATGCCCAATCAGTCCGGGGTATCCACGAGCATTGGCCAAGTGATCATCGTTGCGAACGGCAACAACAACACGCTCTACAACACGTACACGCAGTGGCATGCTCTGCTGTCCGACAACTTCGGCAACCCCATCAGCGGCGGACAGCTCAACCTCGTCGCCTACCCGTCGGGACCGCATCCATATCCCTCCGATTTCTACTACTCATCAACCATACCCCCGCTCACTTCGGGGAGCACGTGGTCCGTCTACCTCAGCCGCACCGACGGATCGTGTCAGCCCGTCTTCGTGGGAACCTTCGCCACCTAGTGCAGCCACCGTTCGCGAGACGTGATTTGCGGGGACACATGATGTAGCAGGGACATGTGAGGCAGAACGCGAGAGCCCCTAAGGTGCACGCTACCGAGGGGACGCCTTCCCGCCGATGGAGCGTTGGTGCGCGGCGGCTCGCCGCGGCGTTTGCGATCTCCGTGTTGCTGCATGGCATCCTCGCCGCACTCTGGCATCCGAGGCACCTTTCCCTTCAGCCGGAGAAGGCAACCGTGGTCGTCTCGCATGTCGTCACGATCGAGCACAGGCCTAAGCCTACGCCGCGCCCGCCAACCGTGCACCCGCGGCACACCACCGTCATCGCGCCGGCCCACGTTGCGGTGGCGACGCCGGGCCATTCGGCGCCGCATCGCCGCGTGGCGCGCAGGGCGCAGGCGCCGCCGCGCGTGAGGACGCTGCATCACGCCAGGCCCAACCCCGTACGCATCGTGATGGGCGGCCAGGGCGCCGGAGCGAAGACGGGCAAGGCTCCGGTTGGCGGTGCGGGAGCGGGCGGCGCCGGAACAGGCCAAGGCGATACGGGCAGCGGCAGCGGTGCGGCCGCCTCGGACGAGCCGTGTGGCTACGTCGAGTTCGTGGACATCGGCGGCCTCTTCGCCATCGACAAGCAACGGGGCGGCCTCTTAATCAACATCCGCATGATCGTCCACTTTCCGGACGGGCACACGGAGGACGTGGCCCTGGATTACCCCTGGTACTACCCCGACCAAGCCGCCAATCCGTGGTCGGATCAGAACGTGAAGAATCAGGACTTTCCGGTAACCTTCCAGTGGCCGCCGGCGACCAAGGCTTCCGGAGAGCCGCCCCTCGTGAAGTATGTCATGCAACACACCACGCGTGCCGGCTACACAAAGCTGAAGGATTGTCCGGGTGAACCAAGCGTGAGCGCGAGTCCTTCGGCTCAACCAGGGTAAGAGGGACCCGGAGGATTTTTCGATGCGCTTTCTTTTCACTGCTGCCGCACTCGTCGCGGCACTCTCGTTTACCTCCGTCGGAGCGTCGGCGCAGGCCTTGGGCGTCGGCACATCGCTGAACGGAACGATGGCCCAGGATATCGGATCCAAGGATGCCAAGGTCGGCCAAACCGTGACCATCACGAACGTGTCATCCGCCGACGGCAGCAATCGCGTCAGCGGGGCGACCATGTATGGGCACGTTTCCGCCGTACAGCGCGCTAGCCAAGGAAAACCTGGCCGGATCGAGATCATGTTCGACAAGCTCAACACGGCTAACGGCAACTCGTACGCCGTCCAGGGTCAGGTCACGCATCTCGACGTGAAGACCAAGAGCAATGCGCTCAAGGAGGCAGGCGGAGCCGTCGCCGGCATGCTGGTCGGCAACTATCTCGGCAAAGTCGTCGGCATCAAGGGCGGCGGCCTGGCCGGTGCGGCCGGCGGCTACTTCTTGGCCAAGAACAACCGCGAGAATGTCACCGTGCCCAAGGGCTCGGTGGTCACGGTCAAGCTGACGGAAGTGGCGCGTCGCCAGGCATCGCGCTGAAGTCCTTCGGCATCTAGTGAGAGACGCGAGCCTTCCGGTGTGGGCACGCGTCTCTCATCAGAGTTGGGTTGACGTTGGCTAGCTCTTCGGTGCTAGTTCGGCTCGTTCGCGGCCGCCGGTCCAGTAGAGCCCAAGGTAACCGATGGCGTGGCGTTCTCCAGAGATCGTATGCCCGATGCTGAAGAGGACGTTGAAGCGATCGTTCGGTTTGAAATAGCCGCCGACGTTGTAGTACGTGGCATGTTCGGCGCCGACGGCGGTCGGACCGTTCATGAAGATCTCGGTCCCCAGAGTGAGATGGTCACCAATCTCTCGCTGGAGCAGCCAGCCTCCGAATGCGTAGTTCTTCATGCCCGGTGCACTGTTGATCGCGTAGCCGCCGCCGCCGTAAGTGGTCCATGGCCCCGAGTCCTTCTGGATCCACAGCGGAAGCCGGTACCACGAGCGGCCGTTTCCTAAGCCGTTGGCGGAGTCCCCGGTCGGGGACTCGACCATAGGGAAGATCCCGATCTCCGGCATCGAGCTGGTCTGTCGCACGAAGCGGAACTTCACGCCAAGCTCCGTATCGCCCAGTCCGGAGACCGTGGGCCCGCCGCTCTGCGCATTCCACATGTACGGGATCACCATATGGAGCTGCACGTTCGGCAAAGCGCCGATGTTGTATTCGATCGCCGGCCCTTGGACCGTCGTACCATCTTCAGCCTTGTCGAACGTCGAGAACACGTAGAACTCGTAGTGCTGATAGTCGACGGGCTCGGGGTCATCGGTGAGGAACGGCGGCCCGGCTGCCGCCAGGGACGCCGTTCCCAAGATCAGCGGCAATGCCAAGAGGCAAGCGCGAATGAGGCGGATCATTGGACGACGATGAACCCTGCCATGAAGTTCTCTTTGTCAGCGCCGCCGTAGCCCTGCTGCATGTCCCATGCGCCATGCTTCTCATCGCACGGGAGCGCGCAGAACCAGCGATAGACGCCTTTCTTGGCCGGCGTAAAGGTGAAGGTCGTGGTGACCGGATCGATCTTGCCGGGACTGACTTCGTTGCCGGCCTTGATCGTGGCGTTGAGGCCCAGCTCCGGAGCCGTCATCGTGTGCGGCCCTTCGTCGTAGTTGACAACGCTCAGCGTCACCGGCGTTCCCGCCTTGACGACGAAATTGGAGGGAATCATGATATCGTGCGGCTTGCCGTCGGGGCCCTTGATGCCCAGGGAACTGCCGTACATGACGGCGTCGAGCTGCCGGCCGGGAGCCGCCAAGACTCTGGTTGCCGGCGCGACGACACCGAGCGCCAATGCGGATCCAAGCAGGCCCATCAGTCCGGAACGTGTGACGTGCATTTGAGTTCACCTCATCGTGGAATGGTAGCGTTCGTCTAAAAATGACGCGCTGAGGTGAGGACGTCACGAATGCCGCGGCTATGACCGAGGAAGCACCCAGGAAAGCTTCCTAATTTTTGAAGAATGAAGCGTCTCCGTCCACATAGCGAAATTCGAACGCCGGCATGATTCTTGACAGAATCTCCGGGCCTATCTATGGTAAGGCTGACGGGACAGTGTATCCGTGCCGTTCCGTGTAGTGGAACGATTTGCTGCGGCCTATGCAAACGGCGTGCCTTTGTGGTTCTCTCGGCGATGTTAGACCCGGAAGGGAATGGTATCGATGCAACTGACCTTTCAAAGCGTTTCCAAGACCTTCTCTCATCGCTTGGGCAAGGACGCGGTTGCAGCGCTCGAAAACATCGACCTCAGCATCGCCTCCGGCGAGTTCGTAGCGATTCTCGGCCCTTCGGGATGCGGCAAGAGCACGTTGCTCGAGATCGTCGCCGGCCTCCAAGCGCCAACATCCGGCGAGGTGCTGCTCGGCGGCGAGCCGGTGCATAGTCCTCACCCTCGCGTGAGCGTCGTCTTTCAGGAAGACTCGACGTTTCCATGGCGTACCGTCGCGGAGAATGTCGCCTTTGGCTTGGAGATGCGCGGCGTGCGGAAGGCGGAGCGGGACGACGCGGTGGCGCATGCCATCGGCCTCGTGGGGCTGCGGGGCTTCGAAGGACACTACCCCCACCAGCTCTCCGGCGGCATGCGCCAGCGCGTCGCGATAGCGCGAACGCTCGTCATGAATCCCGCGGTCCTACTGATGGACGAGCCGTTCGGGGCACTCGACGAACAAACACGGTTCGTCATCGGCGAGGAGCTTCTCCGGATCTGGGATGCCACGCGCTGCACCATCTTCTTCGTTACGCACAGCCTTCACGAAGCGGTCCAGCTCGCGGATCGTATCGTGGTTCTGAGCGCGCGGCCGGGACGCATCAAAAATATCTTTGAGAATCGACTCTCCCGCCCACGCTTGGAAGCCAAGGACCCGCAGACGTACGCTGTCTTGATGGCGAGCCTGCGCGAGGCCATCGGTCTCACGAGCGCTGCATTCAATCCCGACGACCCGCGCATCAAGCCCGCACGAGCCGCGGGGTAAGGCATGCGCAGCACACGCTGGCGTTGGCTGATCTTCGTGCTCGGCGTCCTCGCACTCGAGCTGCTTGCACGGTCGCACCTCATGGACGTGACGCTTTCCGTGCCGCCCAGCCGCATGATAACCAACCTCGTTGAGCAGCTGACGGCTGGCGCGCTCACGCCGGACCTCATTCGGACCGTCTCGGAGATCTTCGCCAGCTTCGCACTTGGAGCGGCGATCGGACTTCCGCTGGGCGTCGTCCTCTGGCGCGTACCGCTTTTGGCCATGGTAATCGAGCCGTATCTTCTGGCCTACTACGTCGTTCCGGTGTTCGCGCTCTATCCGCTGCTCATCAAGATGCTTGGGGCGGGGGCCGCCCCGATCACCGCCATCGGCGCGATCGCCGCCGTGGGCGCGATCGCGTCGAATACGCTGGTTGGATTGCGTGGCATTCCGCGCGTTCAGCTCGCCGTTGCGCGCTCCTTCCGGCTCACCGGCAGCCAATCCGTGCTGCACGTGGTGATCCCATCGGCAACGCCGCAGATCTTCGTGGGATTGAAACTCGGATTCATCTACGCTCTGATCGGCGTGCTGGCTTCGGAGTTCATTCTCGCCACGGTCGGTCTGGGATATCAGATTTCGTACCACTATGATAACTTCGAGTCGACCAAGATGTTCGCCGTCATGGTGCTGGTTATCGCTATCAGCGTTGGCGCCAATTGGCTCTTGACGCTGGCCGAGCGCCGCCTCGGACGCTACCGGAGGACGCTGTGAGCCGCGCGCCTAGCGCCCTGACCATCGCGATCGCGCGAAGTGCTTTCGTCGCACTTCTCCTGGGGCTGTGGATCATCGGCTCGTCTATTTACGGAAGCGCCGTACTCCCTTCGCCTCTCGAGGTAGTCGCGACGATGTTCCAGGGCTTCCACGAAGGCTGGCTCATCCGCGCCACGCTCGTGACGCTCTCGGAGGTGCTGCCCGCGTTCGCCATCGCAGCGATCGCCGGCGCTGGCCTAGGCGTTGCTTTAGGCCTCGCGCACTTCTGGGGAGATGTGCTCGAACCGATGATTCTCGGCGTCTACTCGATTCCGAAGATCACGCTCTACCCGATCTTTCTTGTCCTCTTCAAACTTGGGATAGCCTCGAAGGTGGCCTTCGGCTTCTTTCATGGAGTCTTCCCCATCGAGATCCTCACGCAGGGGGCAACGTCGACGATCTCACCGACCTACCTCAAAGTCGCTCGCACGCTCAACCTAACCCCGTGGCAAACGGCCGCCCACGTCGTCATTCCCGCGATCGTCCCCGCGATGGCCGTGGGGCTGCGCCTCGCGTTCAGCCTAACCTTCATCGGCGTTATCCTCGCCGAGATGTCCGCCTCGCGGGCCGGACTAGGCTTCCTGCTCAACGCCGCCGACTCCACCTTCGACTCGCGGCGCACCCTCGCCGTGATCGTCGTCCTGGCAATCATCGGTATCGGCACCAATCTCGTGTTCTATGCTCTCGAACGCCGCGTCAGCCCGGCACGCCCGGAGGCTCGTCAAGCGACGCTCGCGATGTAGCCATTGCCATAAAGGAGGTCTCATTCGTGACTACCAACAGCATGAACCGTCGTACCTTCGTCGGCTCCGCCGTTGCCCTGGCAGCACTGGGCATTCCGCGTCTATCCTCCGCTGCAGCGCTCGAAGCGTTCAACATCACCATCACCCATTATCCCGGTCAGGATTACGCGTTGCCCGTGGTCGTCGCGCAGGAACTGGGTTACATGGCGCAAGCGGGAATCGACGTAAAGTCTATCGTCGGCTCGAGCGGCGGCGGAACCACGGTTCGGAACATCTCGCAAGGCGGGCTCAGAGTCGGCGAGGCCGCGACCTCCGCGGTGATCAAAGCGATTCTCTCCGGCATCGAGCTGAAGATCATTGCCGCGGGCGTCCAGTCACCGGGGACGATCTGCTGGGTCTCCAAGAAAGACTCCCCGATCAAGACCATCCACGACCTCGCCGGCAAGCGCATCGGTTTCTCCGCGCCCGGCTCCGTCAGCGAGTCGCTGCTGCACATGTCCCTGAGCGAGGCCGGCGTCGACACTTCGAAAATAACGTTCAAGGCAGCCGGCGGCCTGGGTGAGAACCTCACGCTGCTCGATACCAACGGCCTCGACTGCGCGTTCACCGTCGATCCGCTCCTCACGCGCAATCAAAGCAAGCTCCACGTGGTCTTCTTCGCGAAGGAGTACGTGCCGCGCTATTTGCAGACCGTATGGGTCGCGGGGCCCAGCGTGCTTCAAGAGCAGAAAGGCAAGATTGCCGCCTTCATAGCCGCCAGAGCGCGGGGCCTCGATGCCGTCATCAAAGACCCCCGTAGCGCCGCGAACATCTACGCGAAGGTGACGAACGCCGACCCCGCACTCACCTACACGACGCTCGAGCACGAGAAGCCGGAAGACTACTTCAGCCATGGCCGGCTCGACCCCAAGGCGCTGCAGCTGGTCGTCGACGGCATGCGCATCGGTAAGCTGATCGGCTCCGACAAAGTTCCGGTCGGCGGCATGATCGACGATACGCTGCTCGCCGCTTCCGAGCGCGCAGCAATGCCGGCCCAGATGTAAGCCGGGAAGGAATGATAACCGTGCTCAATGACGCTCCGCGGCGCTTGCGCGAACTTCTTGCCGGGGACCAGCTCGTCTGGGGCCCCGGCGTCTTCGACGGGATATCGGCACGCGTCGCGGCCGCTGTCGGCTTCCCGATGCTCTACATGACCGGTGCCGGGACCTCCGCCAGCCGCATCGGCATGCCGGATCTCGGCCTCACCACGATGACCGAGATGGTGGAGAACGCCCGCGTGATTGCGCGCGTTGCCAACGTTCCGGTCATCGCCGACGCCGATACTGGATTCGGCGATACGCTCAACGTCGTACGCACCGTCTACGAGTACGAACGCGCCGGCATCGCCGGGATGCATATCGAAGATCAGGTCTTCCCAAAGCGATGCGGCCATCTGCAGGGCAAGGTCGTCGTCCCCGCGGACGAGTACCTGCGGCGTATCCGTGCGGCCGTCGGAGAGCGGACCAACCCTGACTTCCTCATCATCGCACGCACCGACGCTCGGCAACCCCACGGCTTCGACGAGGCGATGGACCGCATCAAGGGCGCCTTCGACGCCGGCGCCGACGTCGGCTTCCTGGAGGGGCCCGAGTCGGTATCGGAAGTCGAGCGTACGGTGGCGCAGGCGCCGGGACCGATGCTGCTCAACCTCGCGGCGCATGGAGCGACGCCGAATCTCCGCGTCGCAGACGTGCAGCGCCTGGGTTTCAAGCTTGCGATCTTCCCCGCCGCCTGCATGATACCCAGCGCCCTCGCAATCCGCCGCGCACTTGAAACACTCAAGCGCGACGGCACCGATGCCGAAGTGACCGAAGGCCACAGCCCACGTGCCTTCTTTTCTATGGTTGGGCTAGAGGAGCAATTGGAGCTCGACGCCGGCTATGGTGGAAGTACCCTATCGCCTGTCTGAACCCGCGACCCGATGGGACGCAGCCCTCTTCATGATATCCTGCTCGAACGCGTTGGCCTCGGGGAGCTTCACCAGTGTCTGACGATCCTTCCACGATAGGATGCGATCGAGCAGACCGGCCGATGTACCGGTGTCTCTCAGTGTCGTCAAGGCATCTCGCACGGCATAGGCCGCAACACGCAAGGCGAAGTTCGCGTATAGCACCACCCGATACCCCAAGCGTTCGAGCTCGGCTGCGGAAACTAAGGGCGTCTTTCCGCCTTCGACCATATTGGCGATCAGCGGAATATTCGGCAGCGCCTCCGGAATTCGGCGCAATTCCTCCAAGCTTTGCGGTGCCTCAACGAACAGTGCGTCCACGCCCACGCGCGCGTACAGCCGCGCCCGTTCGATAGCGGCATCGAGTCCTTCTACGGCACGCGCGTCACAGCGCGCGACGATGACGAAGTCCGGATCCGTTCGGGCCGCTAGAGCGGCCTCCAGCCGCAGGACCATCTCCCCCGGTTCGACGAGCACCTTGCCTTCGAAATGTCCGCACTTCTTGGGAAAGGCTTGATCCTCGATATGCAAGCCTTCAATGCCGGCTCGCTCGTACTCGCGCACGGTCCTCGCAACGTTCGCAACGCCGCCGAATCCCGTGTCGGCGTCGGCTAACACCGGCACCCTCACGGCATGAGCGATGCGCGATGCCTGTGCAACCATCTCCGACATCGTGACCAAACCGATATCCGGTTCGCCCAGCAGCGTATTGGCGACACCGGCGCCGGTCATGTACACCAGAGGGAACCCCGCCTCTTCGATCAAGCGCGCGACCCAAGCGTCCGTCGCACCCGGCGCAACGGCGATGCTCTTCCCCGTCAGGATCTCTTTCAGTCGTGCCACGCCATGATACCTCGCGGGACTCCAGTACGTCACATTCGACGCATGCGCTACATACGGTGACACGCGCTGCGCGGCCTGCGGCTAGATCGTGAGGAATCGCTCCGTCAGCGTGGGGTCGGCGAGAAAGGCTTCACGCGTTCCGCTGAAGGCAATGCGCCCCTGGTCGATGACAGCCACGTGATCGGCTAGGTCGAGGGCGAATGCCGCGTTCTGCTCGATTAAAAGCACCGTAGTGCCGAACTCCGCGCGTAGCAAGCGGATTGCCTCACCAACCTGCTCGACGATCACTGGAGCAAGCCCCTCCGTCGGCTCGTCGAGGATCAGTAGGCGCGGGCGGGCGACCAGGGCGCGCGCAACGGCGACGAGCTGCTGCTCTCCGCCGCTGAGCTCGCGTCCGCCGCGGGCCATGAGCGGTTCGAGCATCGGAAAGAGCGACGTGACGCGCTCCAGCGGGAGCGCTCCCCCAGCCGAGGCGGCGTGACGGCCCAGCAGAAGATTTTCGCGCACGGTGAGGCCGGCATAGATGCGGCGGTCCTCGGGGACAAGCTGGATCCCGCGGCGCGCGCGCCGCGGCGTGGAAATGTTGGCGAGCTCGGCGCCGTCGAAGCGCACCGAACCGCTGGAACGCACGCCCGCCCCCAGGATGGTGCGCGCCGTGGTGGTCTTCCCCGCGCCGTTGCGCCCCACCAGCGCCAGAAGGGAGCCCGCGTGAACGTGCAGCGCGAGGTCAAAGAGGACGTGCGCCGAGCCGTAGTACGCGTGGACGTCCGAGAGAGCGAGTAGCGGCTCAGCCATGGCCAAGATAGATCTCCCGAACGTCGGCACGGCCGCGGATCTCCGCGGGTGCGCCGGTGCATAGCACGCGGCCGCGATGCATCACGGTGAGCCGTTGGGCGAGACGGAAGACCACCGACATATCGTGCTCGGTGAGCAGGATGGTCAAGCCGCGGCGGTGCCAGAGGCTCTCCACCAGCGCGACGGTAGCCGAGGTCTCCTTGGGCGACATGCCGGCCGTCGGCTCGTCGAGCAGCAGCAGGCGCGCGTCGAGCTGCAGCGCCATCGCGATCTCGAGCCGCTTACGGTCGCCTTGCGAAAGCGAGTCGCCCCGGCGCTCGGCCAACGCTCCCAAACCCACGTCATCGAGCGCAACTCCCGCATGCGCGTGCGCGGCGCCATCCACGGCGCGCCACCAGCGCTGCGCCTTTCCTTCGCGGCAGAGCCACGCCGCCAAGACGTTCTCGCGGACGGTCAACGTGGGAAAGATGCGGCTGACCTGAAAGGCGCGGGCGATGCCGTAGCGGACGCGGCGGTGGGGCGCCCAGCGCGTGATGTCCACGCCGTCGAGCGCGACGCTGCCCGAAGCGGGTGCCACCTCTCCAGCGATAGCGGCAAAGAGCGTGGACTTCCCGGCGCCGTTCGGCCCGATCACGGCGCGCAGCTCTCCGGCGGCGACGTCGAGTGAGACGCCGTCGAGGGCGCGATTTGCGCCGTAGGACACCACCACGTCGCGAACGCAGAGCGCCCCCGCCGCGCTCGCATCGTTCGCCTCGATTGCGGC
>SCQY01000330.1 GCA_004298665.1 bacterium
CTGCTCGACGATCAACTCGGAATCCAGCTCAACCTCCACTAGCTACCGTCTCCCGAAACAGCTCGATGTCCGCGAAGGCCTCGTCTTGGCGAAACCCCATGCGGCCGCGACGAATGAGCTCCAGCACGGCAAGAAACGTCGCGATGATCTCGTGACGGTGATAGCCGGCACACAGGTCGCTGAACTTCGCCGTGCCGCGCTCGCGGACGATGCGCGCGACGAAAGCCATCTGCTCGATCACGCTGACGCGGTCACGCGCCACCGTGCGCGGTTCGTCCTTCGCGCGCGAGAGCACGACCGCCAGCGCCAGCGAGAGTTTGTCCAGCTTGAGCGCATAGCGCTGTACGATCTCCGTGGTAGGGTCGCCGCCTTCGCGATAGAGATAGCCGGCCTGGTCGTCCAAACGCTTACGCAACTCGTCGCCGGCGTTCCTGTAGCGCGAATAGGCGATCAGCCGCTGGCGGAGGCGCTCCTCTACTTCTTCGGGCGTCTCCTCGCCTTCCGCAATCAGATCCTCGGGAATCGGCGGAAGGAGCGCCTTGGACTTCAAGTAGACGAGCGTCGAGGCGATCACCAAGTACTCGGCGGCGATCTCGACGTCGAGCGACTCCATCAGCCGGATGTAGGCCACGTACTGATCGGCGACGTCGGCCAACGGCACGGTGACGATGTCGAGCTCGCGCTCCTTGATGAGCGTGAGCAAGAGGTCTAGGGGCCCGTCAAAACAATCGAGCTGCACGCGGCATGCGTGCTGCCCTTCAATGGCGATGGAGGTCAATGCCTACCGCTGCTCCGCCGCGTGCTGCACGACGATGCTCTCGGGAATCAGGGGCTGCTCGCGTTCGAGGTACTCGAGTGCCAAGTCCACCACACGCTTCTCGTTGACGTACTTGAGCGACCGCTTGGCTGCCTGCAGCGGGAACCAGGCCGCCTCGTCGACCTCGTGATCGTGGTTCGCGGTATTCCCCGACAGGTAGCGCATCAAGTAGAAGGTGACCGCTTTCTTGTGCTTGGCGCGGTTCTGGAAGAAATAGTACGAGATATCGGAGAGCTTGGTGATGATCTCGGCCCAGCAGCCCGTCTCCTCGCGAACTTCGCGAATGGCGGCCTGCTCCATGGTCTCGCGCGCCTCGACGTGGCCCTTGGGGAGCGACCAGATGCGCGGCATGCCCCGGCCGATGAGCAGGCACGAATACGCCTGCCCCTGGCGACGAATCACCAGGCCTCCCGCCGAGGTTTCGAACTTGATGCGCATGTCGACTCCAGAGGTGCCGGGCCAGGCCGGCCGCTTTCATTTTATCAGAGGACGCCAAGAAGGGCGGGGGAATCGGGTGCCCATGAAGCTCGGAAGAGTCTTTGGCATCCAGATCATCGTCAACTCTAGTTGGCTCTTCATCTTTGCCTTGGTGGTCTGGGCGTTGGCCAGCGGGTTCGTCCCATTCCAAACCGCCGGCCTCAGTTCGGGTGTCCGCGGAGGCCTTGCCGTCGTAACGGCACTGCTGTTCTTCGGGAGCGTGCTGGCCCACGAGCTGGCGCACTCGCTCCTGGCGCGCAGCCGGGGCGTCCCCGTCTCCTCCATCACGCTGTTCATCTTCGGCGGCGTCTCCCACCTCGAGGGTGAGCCCCAGAACGCCCCCGGCGAGGCCTGGATCGCCTTCGTGGGCCCCTTGACGAGCCTCGTCCTCTCGGGGATATTCTTCGCCGCCGGGCGCGGGGTGGGCCCGCAGCACCCAATCGGCGCGGGCCTGGAGTACCTCGGCGCCGCCAACTTGATGCTGGCCGTTTTCAACCTGCTTCCCGCCTCGCCGCTGGACGGCGGGCGCGTCCTCCACGCCCTGATCTGGCGCTGGACGGGTGACCGCCTGCGCGCCACCCGTGCAGCGGGCCTGGTCGGCCGGGTCTTCGCTTGGGTCATCATCACCATCGGCATCTCCACTACCCTAGTGACCGGGACGGCCGGCGGCCTCTGGCTGATGTTCGTGGGCTGGTATCTGCTGCAAGCGGGCGCCGCCGAGACGATGGGGGCAGAGGTCAACCAGGCTCTCGGAGGCCTGCATGCCAGCGACCTCATGCTGCCGCCGCCAGCGATCATCCCCGCCGACGCCACGGTCGAAGGGGCCTTCGAGCAGGTCATGCGCTTCGGCGGGCGGGCCCTGCCCGTCATGCTCGGGGAGCGGCTCTTGGGGCTGCTCTCGATGCGCGATCTCGAGCGCCTTGGCGAGCTGCCGCGCGACCTGGCCTATGCCACCTCAATCATGACCAAGCTGGAGTCGCTCGAAAGAGCGGCTCCCGACGAGGATGCCGTGACCGTCGTCCGGCGGTTGGCCGTGGGCGGCTACCACCAGGTACCTGTGGTCGATACCAGCGACCGGCTCCTGGGCTTAGTGACCCGGGAGTCGGTCCTGCGGCGGATCGCCGCCGCGCGCTGAGCGCGATCTAGGCCGCCACGCGGCGCTCGCGCTGGCTCTGCGTGGGCACGACGATCGCCTTGGCAAGACCGAGCGCCTTCAGGCTGCGGATGATGAGCCAGGTCAGGTCGAACTCGCGGCGGCGCAGGCCGTGGCGGGCCGAGGTGGGGAAGGCGTGGTGGTTGTTGTGCCAGCCCTCGCCTGCCGTCAGCAGCGCCACCCACCAGTTATTGGTGGATTGATCTTTGGTGGCGTACGTGCGATAGCCCCAAGCGTGCGCGGCGGAGTTCACCGACCAGGTGATGTGATAGGTCACCAGCAGGCGCACGAAGATGCCCCAGATCACCCACGACCAGCCGCCGAGCGCGAAGAGCGCGACGGCCAATGCAAGCTGAAGGGGCATGAAGAACCGCTCCAGGAAGAGGTAGTACGGCTGTGCCTGGAGGTCGGGCGTGTAGCGCGCGAAGATCTTGTCGTCCTTGGGAAAGTCGGGATCGACGAAGAGCATCCAGCCCATGTGCGCCCAGAAGAGGCCCTTGTCGACGCCATGGGGATCGCCCGGGCGGTCGCTCTTGGCGTGATGGACGCGATGCGTGGCCACCCACGAGATGGGGCCCCCCTGTACGGCCAGCGAGCCGAAGAATGCGAGCGCGTACTCCAGCGGCTTGGCCAGCACCAGGCCGCGGTGCGTCAGCGTGCGGTGGAAGCAGACGTTGACGCCGAGGATGCCCGAGGCGAAGTAGAGTCCCGCCGCCACGGCGACGGCGCTCCACGAGAAGAATTGCGGCACGAAGGCCAGCAATGCCAACACGTGAATCCCTACGAGCCAGATCGCGGTTGGCCATGCGACCTTCATGCGTGTCTTCATCTCTCTTAGCGTGCTCCTGCTTGCGCCGGAATCCAGCGCAGGTCCGGCTGTCGGGCGGCGCGCGTCTCGTCGATGCGGCCGACCGGCGTGTGTTGTGGTGCGTTGAGGAGGGTCTGCGGATCGCTGCGGGCGCTCGCGACGAGCGAGCGCAGCGTCTCGACGAACGCGTCGAGGGTCTCCTTGGTTTCCGTCTCCGTCGGCTCGACCATCAAGCATTCGGGAACGATGAGCGGGAAGTAGATCGTGGGCGCCATGTATCCGTTATCGAGCAGTCCCTTCGCCAGGTCCAGTGCGCGCACGCCGGTTTCGCGCTTGAG
>SCQY01000331.1 GCA_004298665.1 bacterium
GGCACGTTTTCGCTCCTTTTCGATCCCGCTGGTCGTCATGGCGGCCATCCCTTTGGGTATCATCGGTGTGATGCCGGGCTTCGCTCTCTTGGCCGCGCATGGAGTCTACTTCAGCGCCACTGCGATGATCGGCGTGATCGCGCTCTCCGGCATCGTGGTGCGCAACTCGATCGTCTTGGTCGAGTTCATCGAAGATGAGCTGCGACGCGGCATGGAGCTGCACGAAGCGGTGATTCGCGCCGGCACGGTGCGCGCGCGCCCGATCCTGCTCACGGCAGCCGCCGGCATCCTCTCCTCCGCCGTCATCGCCGCCGATCCCGTCTGGAGCGGCCTGGCGTGGGCGCTGATCTTCGGCATGTCCGCCAGCGCGCTGCTCTCGATCTTGGTCGTCCCGCTGCTCTACGCACTGGTGGCCAAGGACGATCTCCTCGTTCCTCGTACGCGGCCAGCGCCTCCGGAGCGCGCAAGCGCCGAGCCCATGGCCGCTCTCCCCTAACGCTCACAACTCGAGAAGGAGTCCACATGTCCACAACGAGCCTACATTACGGCAATATCGTCACCACAAGGCTCCCCTATGCCGAAGCCGTCGAGCGGGCCAAAAGCCTGCTCAAAGACGAAGGCTTCGGGGTCCTCTGCGAGATCGACGTCACCAAGACTCTTAAGGAGAAGATCGGCGCGGACTTCCGGCCCTACGTGATTCTCGGCGCCTGCAATCCACAATTCGCCCATCAGGTCCTCACCCAGGAGGAGCACATCGGCCTGCTGCTGCCCTGCAACGTCGTCGTTCAGCAGGGAGCGAGCGGTACCGTGGTCTCCGCGATCGACGCCTCGGCGATGCTGTCGGTGGTAGGCAAACCCGAGCTGGATCCAATCGCTCGTGAAGTCAACATACGCCTGGCCCGAGTTCTCGAGCGCATCGCCGCCGCATGAGCGTGACGCAATCTTTACAGAGAACCGCACGAATGTGATCGTAATCACGAGCAAGCCCGCCGATACCACAAGATGACGGCGCTCCCCCAGGCGCCACGCTTCTACGACGGTCGTTGGGGGCTTTATCTTCGTGTCCATATCTTTGCAGGTTGCCTTTGCCAAGTTCGTTGCTCTGCGCTTCGGCGAGGAGACGTGGACCAGGCTCCTCCACGACTCGAGCCTCGCGGCAAGCATGGAGTCGTTCTCCGATGCTGGCCGGGGCGATGCCCTGATGCCCCTCTTGATGGCGACGACGCGCATCACGAACGAACACGCAGCAGCGGTCGTCGAGGAACTCGGAGCCTTTCTCGCCGGCCAACTCATCTTCAGATACCAGCGCCGCATCGATCCCGCGTGGTCCACGCTCGACCTCATCGGGTATGCCAACCGTGCGCTCACGTTGTGGTTCGAGCGGCGCAACGCACCTAACGCGCCTGCCATGCGCTGCGTGCCTATCGACGAGCGCACGGTGCGAATCGTCTATGCCTCGCGGCGACATCTCTGCCCGCTCATTTGCGGTATGATCCGCGGTGCGGCAGAGCACCGCGGCGAAGCGATCCGTTGCGTAGAAAAACGTTGCATGATGAAGGGCTCGAGCTACTGCGAGATCTTCGCGGAGCGGTCCGCTCCGGCGCCCGCGTAGCGCCGCAGGGCTTGGAACCCAGGCGCACAATGCTTCACCATGCACACGCGACTGACCGAGATGCTCGGAATCACCCATCCTATCCTGAACGCGCCCATGACGCCGCAAGCGGGCGGCGCGTTGGCCCGAGCCGTGTCCGAGGCCGGAGCCTTCGGCATCGTGGGCTTCAGCGAGGGTGAGCCGCTCGAGCAGATTGCCCAACAAGTTGCTCTGATCAAGGCCGGCGGCTTC
>SCQY01000332.1 GCA_004298665.1 bacterium
GCGGCATGTAAGGCGTACATGCGCTGAAATGCGTGGGTGCGGAAGAAGCCCTCGAGGTCATCCTTCGAAATCTTGTCAAAGAGCGCGGCCTTGGGTTTCCCGGTTCCACCGCTAGCCACCGCAATGTCGATCTTTCCGAAGGTGTCGAAGGCCGACTTCATCACTCCCGCAACTGCGTCGTAGTCATAGAGATCCGCGGCGATGAACCGCGGTGTATGCTTGGCATGTGCGGCAGCCGCAATCACCCCATCTGCGGCCTGCGCGCTGCGCCCTTGGAATATCACGTGCGCGCCGCAGTCGGCGTATGTGAGGACGATTGCGCGGCCTATCCCCGACGTTCCGCCGAGCACAACCGCAACGCGGTCCGTGAGGTCTGCCCTCACGTCACGTCTCCCCCTGCCGTTGGTGCTGCAGTGCCGCTCCACACGAGAGAACGGCGGCAATCTCGGGCTCGGAGAACTCGAGTTCGCGCAGCAGTTCCACGGTGTGCTCGCCCAGGACCGGCGCATGGCGCGCGATCTCGGGCTGCGACGCGCTCCAAGTCGACGGCACGCCCATGCCGCGCAGGCGCCCTTCCGAGGGGTGATCGATCGCCGGAAAGAAGTTCACCGCACGTACGTGCTCGTCTTCGAGCAGAGACTGCGGTGTGTGCAGCGGCGCCGCGGGGATGTCGGCTTCACCGAGCAGCTGCATCCACTCCGCTGTTGTCCTCAGGGGAAAGATCGCGTTTAGTTCGGCATACAGCGCGCTGATGTTCTGCGTGCGTTGCTGCATCGACGCGTAGCGCGGATCGGCGGCTAAATCCGCGCGCTGCGCCAGCGCGAAGAAGCGCTGCCACTGCTTGTCGTTGTACACGAGCACGCTGATGAAACCATCACTCGTGCGATACGGCTCGCGATGCGGGTCCAAGAGACGCGGATAGCCGAAATCGCCGAGAGGCGGCTCGAACGTGTGCCCGTAGAGATGGTCGCCCATGACGAATTGGATCATCGTCTCGAACATCGGAACTTCGATCGCTTGTCCCTCGCCGGTCTTCTCGCGATGATACAGCGCCATCCCGATCGCCGAGGCAGCAGCCATTCCAACGATGCGGTCGGCGATCGCGGACACCACATAGCGCGGCTGCTCACCCTGCTTCGCCTGCAGCACCGCAAGACCGATCGCGCCTTGCATCAGGTCGTCGTACGCTGGCTTGCCGGCATACGGACCACTCTGACCGTAGCCGAACGATCCGCAGTAGATGATCCGCGGGTTGATCGCCCGCACGTCGTCGTAGCCGAGGCCGAGCCGTGCCATCGCCTTGGGGCGCAAGCTGTAGAACACCACGTCCGCGCGCTCGATCATGCGCTGTAGGATAGGCTGTGCTTCGGCGCGCTTCATATCGAGCGCCATGCTGCGCTTGTTCCGGTTGAGATTGAGGTAATACGGCCCCATCTTGGGATGACGGGCCGGCCCGACGCCGCGCAGCGTATCGCCTTCGGGCGGTTCGATCTTCCAGATGTCCGCGCCCATGTCGCCCAAGATTTGCGAACCGAACGGCCCAAGCACGTTCATGGTGACGTCGATGACCCGTACTCCCTGCAGCGGACCGCTCATGCGTGTGCCTCGATGCCCAGCTCGCGTAAGATATCGCCTGCATGTTCGTTCAGGCCAGGCGCCGTGCTGCGAAGGGCTGGTTTATGTGTGCCGTCGACGATGACGGGAAATGGTAGATGCGTCTCGCCGTCGCGCTCGACGATCAGATCGCGCGCGAGCATCTGCGCGCCTCGGCTGGCCTCGCGTGGCGTTACCACGAGCTGCGCCGGGACGTCGTGCCGGTCAAAGCGGGCTAGCCATTCCTCGGCCGTGTGCGTACGGAGCGTTGCACGCAAGACCGGCTCGAGCGCGTCGCCGTGCTCGCGCCGCAGTGCTTCGCTTGCGAAGCGTGAATCGCGCAGCGCGTCCGCTTCATCGCCGAGCGCGCGCAGAAAATTTGTCCAGAAGCGGTCTTCGACGAGCCCGAGCACGATATACCGGCGGTCGGCCGTCTCGAACAGGTCGTTGGTCGGATAGAGGTGCAGTCGCGTCGGGGCATCGAGGTTGAGTCCGCGCCGCGTTGCGGTGAACGAGAG
>SCQY01000333.1 GCA_004298665.1 bacterium
GGCCGCTGGGCGGGGTCTTTCGCGAGCAAGCGCAGGACGAGCGCGTCGAGCGCCTCGGGGATCGAGGGCACGTGCGAGCGGGGCGGCTGCGGCGGCTCGTTGATGTGCGCGAAGATGACGGCGACGAGGTCTTCTTCCGCGCTCTCGAAGGGCAGATGCCCGGTGAGCATCTCGTACATCACCACGCCGACCGAATAGAGATCTCCGGCAACGTCGCCGGCGCGCCCGAGGAAGCGCTCAGGCGGCAGGTACGAGATCGTGCCCACGATCTCGCCCGCCTGCGACGACATCGAGACGTCGGTGGTGCGCCGTGCCAGACCGAAGTCCATCACCTTGAGCACGCCCGAGGGCAGCATCATGATGTTGCTCGGCTTGATGTCGCGGTGGATCACGCCTTGCCCGTGGGCGTACTCCAGCGCGTCGCAGAGTTCGACGAAGAGCGAGATCGTATGCTCGGCCGTGCTCCCCTCGTCGATCAGGTTACGCAGCGTGCGCCCTTCAGCGAGCTCCATGATGATATAGGATATTCCGTCGGACTCGCCGGCGTCGTAGACCGAGACGATATTCGCATGGTTGAGGCGCGCCATCGACCGGGCCTCGCGTAGAAAGCGCTGGCGTATGTCGCCGCTTCGGTCCGTGAGGATCTTGACGGCGACGGGACGATCGAGCGTGGCGTCGACGCCGCGGTAAACGTCGGCCATTCCGCCGCTGCCGATGAGCGAGTCGATGCGATAGCGTCCCGCGAGGACCGAACCGATGGGAGAAGCGCTCAAAAGGCTCCTTCGAGGTGGCGAACGGTAATGCGAGTGCCGGTTCTCTCGATCGTGACAACGTCAAACCGAGCGTAGGAGTTCGGCGCGGCCGTCTGGAGCCACTCCTCAGCCAACCGCCGCAGACGCTCGCGCTTACGCGCATCGACTGCGGACAACGGGGCACCGAAACGGCGCGATGCCCGCGTTTTTACCTCGACAAAGACGATTGTCGCCCCATCCTTGGCGATGATGTCGATCTCTCCCCCTCGCCCGAGGCGAACGTTGCGCGCCACGATGCGTAAGCCCCGCGCCGTGAGATGGTCCGCCGCGAGGCGCTCCCCTTCGCGGCCGAGGTTGCCGCTCATTCCTGGCCGTCGAGGGCGTCGAAGAGGGAGAGCGCGTGGAGGTTGCCCAGAAAGCTGCGGCGGTGGACGGGGGAGGGACCGTGCACGCGCAGCGCTTCGAGGTGGCGCCGAGTTGCGTAGCCCTTGTGCTCGTCGAACCCGTAGACCGGATAGCGGGCGTGGAGTTCGACCAGGAGGCTGTCGCGGTGGACTTTGGCGATGATCGAGGCGGCGGCGATGGTAGAGGAACGGGCATCGCCGTGCACGAGGGCCTCCTGTTCGCCCGCGAAGCAGTCCAGATGCATCGCGTCGACCAGCAAGAGTTCGGGGAGGGCGGGGAGGGCGGCGAGTGCGCGCTCCATGGCCAGGAGCGTGGCGCGGTAGATGTTGAGGCGATCGATCTCCTCGATCGACGCGGAGCCGATCGCCCAGGCGCTGCAGCGGGCGCGGATCTCCTGGGCGAGGCGTTCGCGCCGTTCGCGAGGCACGACTTTCGAGTCGTCCAGGCCCTCCAGCAGCAGCGGCTGCGCGTTGACCACGCAGGCGGCGATCACCGGCCCGGCCAGCGGCCCCCGCCCAACCTCGTCCACGCCGCCGACCAGCTGGATGCCGCGCGCGAATGCCGCCGACTCATGGTAGTTGAGCGCCGTCAGGCGGCGGTGTTCGCGCCGAGGATCCATGCGTCGCCTGCTCATGGGGCCTGGTCGAGGGTGAAGCGCCCGAAGCGCCCCTGGTTGAAGTCGCGCAGGTAGAGCGCAGCCGCGCGGTCGAGGTCCGGCAGCCCGCCGCGTTGGAGGCAGCCGCGCGCCGCGGCGAAGCCGGAGAGGTCGCGAGGGGCCTCGTCCACGTGGCCGGGGTGCTCCCCCAGCCAGGCGGCGAACGCCGCGATCACGGCCTCGGCGTCGAAGCGCTCGAGCGGCACGGCGCCGCAGAGAGCCAGCCGCCACTGCGCCTCCGCGGTGTCGATCTTCGGTACGAGAACGCCGGGGGTATCCATGAGCTCGAGCCCGGGGGAGACGCGAAACCAGCGCAGATCTCGCGTGACGCCCGGGCGGTCCTCCGTCTTCGCCGCGGAACGGCGCAGCAGGCCGTTGATCACCGATGACTTCCCCACGTTAGGTATGCCGAGCACCATCGCCCGAATGTTGGGGCGCCCCGCCCCGGCTTGCGCGATCAGCCGGCCCAGGCGCTGGACGCTCCCTTGATCTTTACCGCGGATCGCTACCGCGCGCAAGCCCTGGCGTGTCAGAACCGCCAGCCAGCGCGAAGTCTCTCGCGGCTCCGCGAGATCTTCCTTGGCCAAAGCGACCAGATGCGTCCGGCGCCCCACCAGGGCCGCCAGTGCGGGGTTGGCGCTGGTCACGGGAAGGCGCGCATCGCGCACTTCGACGACCACGTCGACGCCTTCGAGGCGGCGCGCCACGTCGCGTATCGCGGCAGCCATGTGTCCCGGAAACCATTGGATGGGCTGCATGCGCTTGACAGCCTCCTACAGTCTGCCGACGTGATCCGGGGGCCAGACGACCATCAGCGCCTGACCGATCAGCTGCGACTCGGAGACGAAGCCCCAGGCGCGCGAGTCGTCGCTGTCGGCGCGGTTGTCCCCCAAGACGTAGAGATCGCCCGCCGGCACGGTGAGCGCCGCGAAGCTGCGATGGTCGGGATAGCGCACGTAGCGCTCGTCCAGCACGGTGCCGTTGCGGATGACGCGTCCGTCGACGATCTCGATGCGGTCGCCCGGGAGGCCGATCACGCGCTTGAGATAGACGATGGGCGTCGTGGCGTCGTGGCGGAAGGCGACGATTTCACCGTGTTCGACGGAACGGAAGCGGAAAGAGAGCGTGTCGATCAAGACGTGCTCGCCGCTTGCAATGCGCGGCTCCATCGAGAGCCCCGAAACCACGGGAGCGCGGAGGAAGAAGACGAGGATGAGGATGGCGAGCAACGCCACTTGCAGAGTGACGCTCGCTGCATGGCGGATGCGCGAAACCGAGAGCACGTTGGGCCCTTCCGTTCGCCGCATGCCGCGCGTTGGCCTCGCTCGGACGCGGGTGCGGCGCTAGTGGGCGAAGCGGCCGATACGTCGCGGCGGCCAGAACCGGAACATGGCATGGCCCACGAAGCCCTTACGCGGGAGGAAGCCCCAGATGTGCGAGTCCTCGGAGTTGTTCCGGTTGTCGCCCATCATGAAGTAGTAGCCGTTGGGAATGCGATCGCAGGACTGCCAGGCGCTGCGCGGCGGAACGGTGGCCGGCGGCGATTGGAGCGGCGTGCCGTCGACGACGATCTCGCAATTCTTGATGACCAAGTCGTAGGCCGGCGGCTCGGCGATATACGGCTCATTGAGCGCCGTGCCATCGACGATCACCTTACCGCCGTGGATGGCGAACGTGTCGCCGGGAACGCCGATCACGCGCTTGATGAAGTCGTTGCTCGATGGGATCGGCGGCTTGAAGACGGCGACTTGAAGGCGTTTGGGATCCTGGAAGTGGTACTGGAGCTCGTTGACGAGCAGGACGTCGTCGATCTGCAGCGTGGGCTCCATCGAGCCCGATGGGATGTAGAACGTGCGGACGACGAAGGCGATCAGTACCAGCGCGATCCCGCCCGCGACGATGAACGCGTCGAGGTATTCGCGGACCGCGACCAGTGTTCGCCCCTGCTGCTCCGTCTTCGGGCGCGTGGCGATCACCAAGCGCACGACGGCGAATAGTGAGATGAGCCCGAGGAGCTGAAGCGGCGTCACGTACGTGCGGAGCGCGGCTTACGCGGAGTTCCGCTCGGTCTTGCGCTCCTTGATGCGAGCGGCCTTGCCGACCTTCTCGCTGAGGTAGTAGAGACGGGCGCGGCGCACGATGCCGCGCTTGGAGACTTCGATCTTCTCGACGCGCGGGCTGTGGATCAAGAACGACTTGTCGACGCCCACGCCATGCGAAGTGCGGCGTACGGTGAACGACTCCGCGAGTCCGCCGCCCGTGCGTACCGTCACGACGCCCTCGAACATCTGGATGCGCTCTTTGCCGCCTTCCACGACCTTCGAGTAGACCTTGACGGTGTCGCCGGGGCGAAACTCCGGGACGCTCGCCTTGAGCTGGCCCTCTTGGACCAGCGTAACCGCGTTGCTCATCGATCTGCTCCTGAATGACCCA
>SCQY01000334.1 GCA_004298665.1 bacterium
AGTTCGAATCTCACCCCCTCCGCCATCTGGCCTCTCATACGGGTTTCCGCGCACGAGGCACGTACGCGGCTACTGCCCGTTCCGCGTATCGCGGTCGCCGGCGGCCGCGGCCTCTCTACGACAGACGTACGCGCCATTGCGCGTGCGACCGTACCAGCACATGCCCTTCTCGTGCCAGATACCTGATCTGGTGTTGAGCCACACGACGACGTCGCTCGGGCAATGTGCCTGCGCCGCCTGCTCGGTGTCGAACATCGGCATCTGAGCCGAGGCCGTGGCAGCGGCCACCGGATGATGGGTGGCCGCGATGCCCGGCTGCGGGAACAGGGTCGCGGATAGAACCAGCACGGCCAACGCTAGGCGACGTAGCATATTGGACGCCTTCCTGTAACCGAAGATGATGGGGTTTCCCGTCGTGTTGCTGATCGGGATTGGGCGCGAAGAAGAGCCGTCGAGCTACGACAGACGCGGACCCCAGCCCTGGAAGATCGAGCGGCAACGCTCCGCGGTGCGCGTGAGCGAAAGCGTGGAAGGCGACGCATCGAACTGAGCGATCCACTGCGCCGCCAAGCGATCGATCTCTCGCATCTGCGCCTGCACCTCGTCCCAGGTGACGTCGCCGGCGACCACGGGATAGGCGCACGCCGCATCAAAGTAGATCCGGTTCAGCCGCAACCGGCTGCTGCGCAAGGCATGCATCGCATAGGCCGCCGGGATCAACGCGCCTCTGGGATCGGAGGATCCCCAAACGTAGAGCGTGCCCCGCTCGCGAGACAACGCGTCGACGCGCCCCTGCAATACGTAGCACTCCCCTGTCGGAAGCGAACGCTCGAGCGCGAATGGTTGGCACGCCAGGACATCGGACGGGCGCAGGCACTCGTCCCGCACCATCCACTGCAACGCGCGCAGAAGCCGCGCGCGATCGGCGGCATCGTCCTCGCCGTCGTGCGCCGCACTCCCCTCCCAGACCCGGTGCAGCGTCTCCTCGCCTGCCTGCATCCCTCCGGCGAGGCAGGCCTGGACCGCGGCGTCGAACGCGTCGACGCGGGCTCGGCGCAGCCGATCCCTCTGCTGGTACGCGAAGCTCTCGAGAGACGTATGTGAGATTTCGGTGAGATTAGCAGCCATGTTCTTCCCCCGCAACCGCTCGTGGCTACACGCCTCGCACCCACGGCGCCTACAACGAATGATAGCGAGCCGTGACGGGTCGCGCATCGGGGGAACCACGGATCACCGAATCGCGTAAGTACCTACTTACTCCGCCAGCAGCGTAACCATCTCGTTGTGGATGTGCCCGTTGCTCGCCACGATCGCCGGCGCGTCGAGCGCGAACGGCAAGCCCTCGCCGTTCGTGACGCGCCCTCCGGCCTCACGCACGATCAAGCTCCCCGCGGCAACGTCCCACGGGTGCAGTCCGTACTCCCAAAAGCCGTCGAAGGCGCCGAGCGCCACGTAACAGAGGTCGAGCGCGGCAGCTCCCACGCGCCGCACAGCATGCGACCGGTCGCTGAATGCCACGAAGTGGCCAAGGTTCCGCCCGACCCCTCCGGGACCTGGCTTGAATCCCGTACACAGCAGCGCCTCGGAGAGCGACTCCGTGCGCGTAACGTGCAGAATCTCTCCGTTGCGCGTCGCTCCGTAGCCGCGGCGCGCCGCATAGAGTTCGTCGAGCGCCGGGTTGTAGACGACGCCGATCTCCATCACACCGTCGCGCTCGTAGCCGATCGAGACGCAGAAGAACGGAAACGCGTGGACGAAGTTGGTGGTTCCGTCCAGCGGATCGACGATCCAGCGTTCGCCGCTGGTTCCCGCCGTGGCCCCCGTCTCTTCACCGTAGAACGCGGCTCTGGGGCAAGGTCCAAGCAAGCGCGCGCGCAGCAGCTCCTCGCTCGCGCGGTCGGCCTGCGTCACTAAATCAGCGTGCGAGCTCTTATGGCCGAGTTCGAGAGGGCCTCCCAGGTAGCCCAGGAGAACCTTCCCCGCGGCTCGCGCAGCTTCCACGGTAATATCCAGCACATCGTCCACAGCGGGCCGCCTTACCAGCCGCCTTCGGAGGTTCCTCCCAACGATGGCCGGGATTCCCATTCGCCGGCGCGGTGCGCCGATCGAGATACCGCCCAGCAGGCGCATCGCCATTGCGATCCTGGAGACCCTTCTCTACATCGTCTGGCTCGGCTCGCTCGCAGGGGTTGCCTTCATAGCGGCACCTGCAGCATTCGCCCACGCGCCGGCGCAGAACGCCGGAGCCATCGTCGGCGCCTCGCTGCGCGCGCTGACCGGGCTAGCTTGGTCCTGCGGCGGGATCACGCTGATCATCTGGCTGAGCCGTATCTCGCGCGAAGGGCGGCTAGCGCTGCTCGGCGCCCTGCTCGTCGCAGGAGCGGTCGCCGCTACGGACTATGCCCAGTGGAGCATCGCGCCGCGCATGGACGCCATCGTCGGTGAGGTCCAAGGCCCGCTCGCCTCGCTTCCAAAGGACGACCACCGACGCGTAACGTTCGACGCGCTCCATCGGCGCAGCTCAGGCGTCTACGCGATCGTCCTGGTCTTCGGTTTCGCCGCCGCGGCACTCTCGGCGGCACGGCGGTAAGTTCATAGACCGGCGTTGACTTCGCGGCAAGCCAACGGCTAGAATGGTGTGGCCCATTTTCGGCGCGCGATGCGCCCAGCGAAAGGAGGTGACGTGCTCTCGATGACTAGCGACGGCTCTAGTAGATACTCATGCTTCTACGAACCCGCCATGGCGGATGACCCTCTACCGACGACAATGGAGGTGTACTCCCATGACCGTGATGCTCGGGCTTTTGCGCCGCTGGGTTGCGATGCGCGTCGCCCTCTCCTCTTCGCAGCCGGTGGATTCAGCGGCGCTGCGCTGCGTCTGCTCCCGCTTTCATAGGCTCTACCTTCGTCCGGGTTACCGCACTGGTGACCGTCCGCATGGAACGGCGGTGCGGTCATGAGCTTCGCCGCAGGCTTTCTTTCCGAGCTCGTCGGGCGGGAAGTGACGTACGCGGAGGGTGCGCGTGAAGTCGCGGTGGGCCGCGTCTGTGACTTCCTCGTCAACGCGCCGCAGCAGCCCTTTCCGCCGATCGACGGTATCGTCATCAAGACCGGCGGAAAGAACGATCTCTACGCACCTTTCACCACCGTCATCGAGATCAGCGAGCACGGCCCCGTGCGCCTGGGAACCAAGCCGGAGCTTGCTCCGTTTGCCCACGAAGACTCGCTCTACCTCATCGCCGATCTCTTCGACCGGCAGATCGTTGACACCAATGGGCGCAAGGTGGTGCGCATCAACGATCTGGAGGTGGCCAACGTCAACGGCACTCTGCGCGTCGTCGCAGCGGATGTGGGCTTGGCTGGTTTGCTGCGCCGGCTGGGGCTGCGCTCGTTCGCACGCCGCTTCCTGCCGAAAGTCAACGAGAACATCCCGCGGGCGCTGATCGCCTGGGATGCCGTTGCGCCCATCCATGACGTCAACCCGGACCGCGTGCGGCTCAAGATCGAGAAGAGCCGCCTGGCCAAGATGCACCCATCCGACTTGGCGGAGATCATCTCCGATCTCTCCGCCGGCGATCAAACGCGCGTCATCCAATCGCTCGACGACGAGACCGCCGCCGATGCGTTCGAGCACTTGGACATTGAGACGCAGCAGACGATCCTCGAGGACCTAGGAACCGAGCGCGCCGCCGACATCGTCGAAGAAATGGATGCCGACGACGCCGCCGACTTGCTCCATGAGCTGGACGAGGAGCGCCGTCAGGAGCTGCTCGCCGAAATGGAGCCGGAGACCGCCGGCGAGCTGCGCGAACTCGCGACGTACGATCCCGATACCGCCGCCGGTCTCATGACCAAGGACTACTTGTGGATCTATCCCCATCGCACCGCAGAGGCGACGATGGAGAAACTCCGCGAGATGTCGCCGCAGACCGATTTCATCTACTATCTGTTCGTTACCGATCAGGAACGGCGGCTCTTGGGTGTCCTCTCGCTGCGGCAGCTGATCTTGGCTCCTCCGCAGTCCACCATCGAGTCGATCATGGAGACCGACGTCGTCACCGTCCATCCTCGACAGACGGCCGATGACGTCGCACGCACGATCGCACGCTACGACCTGCTCACGGTACCGGTAGTCGACGACAACGGTATCATGGTCGGGATCATCACCGTCGACGATGCGATCGACGCTATCTTTCCCGAGAGGACGCGCAAGCGGCTTCCTCGATTCACGGCGCGTCACCACCGCGCGGCGCCCGACATTCACGTTATCTCGTAGACCGGAGACACCATGAACCCGCCCGACGCGATCGACGCCCGCCCGACTGCAGCGGCCCCTGCCGCCGTGCGCCGCCCCACGCGCTGGCGCTCTTTGCTGATGTTCCTCTCCGTCGTGGGCCCCGGGCTGATCACCGCCAACGCCGACAACGACGTAGGCGGCATCACCACGTACTCATTGGCCGGGGCACAGTTCGGCTACGAACTGCTCTGGCTGCTGATTCCCGTCACCATCGCCCTGTTGGTGACGCAGGAGATGTGCGCGCGCATGGGCGCCGTGACGGGCAAGGGCCTTGCCGATCTGATTCGCGAGAACTTCGGTGTCAAGATCACATTCTGGGTGCTGGTCACCTTCGTGCTTTGTGACCTCGGCAATACGGCTGCCGAGTTTGCCGGCATCGCCTCGGTGGCGCCCATCTTTCATACGTACCTGCCGATCTTCAACAAGTACTGGCTGACGATCGCCGGCGCCGCCTTCGTCTTCTTCGTGGTGACCCGCGGGACGTACCGCGTCGTCGAGAAAGTCTTTCTAGCCTTCTGCACGGTGTACTTGGCCTACATCGTCAGCGGGATCATGGTCCACCCGCACTGGCACGACGTGGCGCGCGCGATGGTAGCGCCGCATTTCACAGCCAACAGCGCGTACCTGCTGATGGCGGTCGGCGTCATCGGTACCACCATCTCGCCGTGGATGCAGTTCTATATCCAATCGGCGATCGTCGAAAAGGGCGTGAAGATCAAAGACTATCCGTATTCGCGCATCGACGTCATCAGCGGTGCGCTCTTCACGGACATCGTGGCCTTCTTCATCATCGTCGCCAGTGCGGCCACCATTTTTCTCTTCAACGCCCACGCGCCGCACGGCCATCAGATCTCCGTCAACGACGCCGGCGACGTAGCGGCAGCGTTGGTCCCGCTGGCCGGCAAATACGCCTCGCTGCTCTTCGCCGTCGGCCTGCTCAACGCGGCCCTTTTCACGGCCTCGATCCTGCCGCTTTCGACCGCGTACTACGTTTGCGAGGCCTTCGGTTTCGAATCGGGCGTGGAGCGCCGCTTCCGCGAAGCGCCCGTCTTCTACTCACTCTATCTGGGGTTGATCGTGATCGGCGCCGGCCTGGTGCTGATTCCCGGCGCGCCGCTCTTGCAGATCATCTTCTACTCGCAGGTGCTCAACGGCGCACTGCTGCCGGTCGTACTCGTCCTCATGCTGCTGCTGATCAACAACAAGCGGCTGATGGGACAGTACGTCAACGGCCGCGTGCTCAACGCCATCGCCTGGGCCACCGTGGTGGTCGTCGGCGCCCTAACCGTGATCTCGACCATCCAGCTGATCTTCCCTCAACTGGGCGGCTAAGTACCGCCGGCGACGCTGACTTGACCCAGGTGGAACGTGAGCGCGGCGCAGGCCGCCCCCAGCGCAACCAAGAGCGTAGGCACGGGGCCGCTGTCGCGCCGGGCTAGTATGGCCCCCAACTGGATCAGGAGCGCAGCGGCGAGCCAAAGCGCAGGGTGCAGCCAGTACACGCCCCTCCCCGTCGCCATCACCCAGATTCCAAGAAGCAGCTGGATTACCAGGGCCCAAAGCGCGATGCGGCGGCCCAGCGGCTGCCAGATAGCCCAAAGCACCGTGACGATGACAACGAAGGCCCAAGCGTAGTGGAGCAGGAGTGCGGTCTGCATAGGCGAGGGCTTCGACGTTTGGCCGAAGGAACGCCTTGCCGCCGTGCCTGAAGTAGGAGCGATGACCACCGACGAGTTGCTAGCGTTCGCCGAGAGTCTGGCGCGGATCTCGGCCGCCGGCGGCGGTCCCAAGGCTTACGCCTCCCATCTGGCGGCCCGCTGCGGCGGTGCGGTACTGGTGGAAGACGCGGAGTGGCATCACCTTGCCCTAGCCGGAGCCGGCGACCGCAGCGTCCCTGCAACGGCCCGCGAGCTGGTGCGTCAAGCCAAGCACGAAGCGGACGGTCTCGTTCACCTGAACCTTCAGGGCGGGAGCCACGGTATCGCCTACCCGATGCGCGCCGGCGACGCCGAGCTGGGCTGGCTCGTCGTGCTCGCCCTCGACGGCGCCGCCGCCGATCTGGCGCCATTGGTGCGCCTCACCGCTTCGTCTATCGCCGTGGACCTGGTACGCGAAGCCGGGGGCGCGAAAGGGCGGCGCCGCTCGTTCTGGGATCGGCTCCTGGGAGGCTCCTACGATGACCCCGCCGCCGTGCGCGACGACGCCGCGGCGCGCGGTGTCGCCGTCGCGCCCTCGTACGTCGCCGTCGCCGTGGAAGCCGAAGGTCTCGACGAGAGCGTCGCGACACGGCAGCTCTCCGACGTGCGCAAGCTCTGTTTGGCACACCTCCACCATCCAAGCGCGGAGACGGTGACGATCGAGCGTGCCGCCGGCTTCATCTTCCTGGTCCCCACGCCGCTGCCGATCGACGCACAGAACGTCGCGCTGGCTGCCGCCATGCTCCCTAAGCACGCTGCGAAGGCCAAGCTCGACATCAGCCTGGTGGGCGGGGTAGGCACGCGCGCGGACGACATTCTCGAGACCGCACGCAGCGTGGACGAAGCGCGCGAGGCCCTGGTCATCGTCCGCCGTCTTTTCGGCGTGAGTCGCGTGGGGGCGTGGGAAGACCTGGGCCTCTATCCGCTGCTCCACCGCGGCGCCACGCGCGAGGAGCTGCAGCGTTTCGCCGATCGCACCCTCGAGCCGCTGCGCGCCTACGACGAGAAGAACCATACGGAGCTCCTGCGAACGTTGACGCTGTACTTCACCGTACGCCAAAACGTCAAGACGGCCTCGGAGAAGCTCAACGTCCACCGCCATACCGTCTTCTACCGCCTGCGCCAGATCGCCGAGATCTGTAACCGTGACCTCGACAGCGCCCACGACCAACTTGCCCTGCGTGCGGCGCTGGCCATCGACGCGCTCTTGGGCTGACGCCGCTCAGTTAGGACGACATGAACAAACGAGATCTCACGCGCTTGATCAAGGAGAGCAGCGTCCGTTTCCTGCGGATGCAGTTCGTGGACATCTTCGGCATCACCAAGAACGTGGTCATCCCGGTGGCCGAGCTCGAACGCGCTCTCGACGGCCGCATCACCTTCGACGGCGGCAGCATCGCCGGATTCGCCCGCTCGGAGGAGGTCGACATGATGCTCAAGCCCGACCTCAACACCTTCACCGTCTACCCTTGGACGACGGAGGGGGAGACCGAGGCGCGCTTGATCTGCGACATCGTCCAGTCCGACGGCGAGCCTTTCGAAGGCTGTCCGCGCACCACCCTCAAGCGCGCCGTGGCCCAGGTGCACGAAATGGGGTTCACGCTGGCTAGCTGCGTGGAGGCGGAGTTCTACATCTTCCAGCGCGACGAGCAAGGCAACCCCGTCATCGGAGCTTCGGAGCGCGGCTCGTACTTCGACTTCTCTCCATCCGACGTCGGGGAGCATGCGCGGCGCCACATGGTGGCAACGCTGGAAACGATGGGTTTCCATATCGCCTCAGCTCACCACGAGCACGGCCCCGGGCAGCACGAGATCGATTTCAAGGGCGCCGATGCCCTCACCACCGCGGACAACGTCGTAACCCTGCGCAACGTCGTTCGGCACTTGGCGCTCGAGCGCGACCTGCACGCCACGTTCATGGCAAAACCGCTGGGCGACAGCGCCGGCAGCGCGCTGCACATCGAGATCCTTCTGCGTGAAGGCGAGCGCAACGCCTTCGCCGACGAGAGCGGCGAGCGCAGTCTATCGCCTACGGCTCTCTACTTCATCGGCGGTCTGCTCGCGCACGCGCCGGCGATCACTGCGATCGCCAATCCGACCGTCAATTCGTACAAGCGTCTGGTACCGTTCTGGGACGCGCCGATCCTCACCGTCTGGAGCGAGCGCAGCGCCAACAGCATGGTGCGCATTCCCTCCGAGCGCGGCGACGATACCCGGATCGAATTGCGCAGCCCCGACGCCTCGTGCAACCCTTACCTCACATTGGCCGTGATTCTCGCAGCAGGCCTGGACGGCATCCGCAACGAGCTGCTGCCCGGGCAGCCGCTCGCAGGCAGCACCTATGATCTCAGCGAGCGCACGCGCACCGAGCGCGGCATTCGAGAGCTTCCGCACTCGCTGCGCGAGGCGCTCGTCGAGCTGGATCGCGATTCCGTGATTCGCGGGGCTCTAGGCGACCACATCTACCACGCCTTCCGCGAGGCCAAGGCCGCCGAGTACGAACGCTATCGGCGCGCCGTGCACCCTTGGGAGCTGGAAGAGTACTTGACGCTGCACTAGGAGCCGAGCTCACCTTCGACGGCGCGCAGCGTCAGGCGAAAGCACGAGCCCGGGGCGCTGCGCTCTTGCACGCTGAGCTCCCCGCCGATAGCTTTGGCAAGCTGGCGCGAGATATAGAGCCCGAGCCCAGTTCCCGGATTGGAGCGCACTTGATCGTCGAGCCGTACGAAGCGCTCGAAGATGCGCTCGCGGTCGCTCTTGGGGATGCCGGGCCCCGCGTCGACGACGTCGATGGTGACCCAGCTGCCGTCTCCATCCACGTTCACCACGACCTCGGCATCCGCCGGCGAATACTTCGCCGCGTTGGTCAAGAGATTGGTAACGATACGCAGGGCATGATCGGGATCGGTATGGGACACCAGTTCGTCGCCACCGGAGTGCACGGCGAAGCGACGTTCGGGGTACTCCATGGCAACGGCCGTGACGGCACGCCGCACGATCTCGTTCACGGGCGTCCGCCGCAGCTCGACGTGGAACGCACCGCGCTCCAGGCGCGCCGCGGCGAGCAGATCGTCGACTAAACGGATGAGGCGATTGGCCTCGCTGTCCACGATCCGTAAGGCCTCGCTGCGCTGCTCCGCGCTCATTGCATCGCGGCGGTGAATCAAGACGCTGACGAAGCCCTTGATGCTCGTCAGCGGCGTGCGCAGCTCGTGACTGACCGTTGAGACGAAGTCCGACTTCATCTGAGCGATCTCCTCGAGCTCGCGCAGACGGCGTATCTCCAGCCCTCGCACCTCGGCGCGCGCCACCGCCAAGCCGGCGAAGTTCGCGTAGATCTGCATGGTGCGTGCCGTCTCGTAGGCGATGGGGCCGCTGCCGTGCGGCAGTTCGGGGGCGAGGAAGCCTATGATGCGGCCGGCGGCATCCGAGAACGGAAACGTCAACGCGTCCGAGGCCAGATAGTAGCCCTCGGCGGTCCGCCGCTCCGGGGCCAGACGCCGCCGCACGACGGCTGGATCGATCTCCGCGCCGATCGGCTCGCTCACCACGCGGCCGAGCACCGCGCGGCGCACGAAGACGTCGCGCGTCTGATCGAACAGCGCGATCTCACCCCCCGCCAGATCGAAGGTACGCAACGCCGCGCGCAGGATCGCCAGCAGCAGGTCGTCGAGACGTTCCTCCGCCAGCAGTTCTCCGGAGACGCGCAGCACCTCGGCCATCTGGCGCGTCGCCGCTTCGCGCTGCGTAGCCAACCGTGCGTTCTCGACGGCTACGCTGGCGAGCGCCGCGAACATCTCGATGGCGCGGATGACTTCGTCACTCGGGAAACGGCGCTCCACGGGATCGTCCGGTAGCAGAAGCCCCGTGATGCGGCCGTGGCGATCGAAGAACGGAAAGGCAATAACGTCGCGCTCCTGCCATGCCCCGGAGCGGCTGCGGGGCGCATCGGCGAGCTCGGGGAAGCGGCGCAACGCCACGGAAAAGCCGAGTTCCGCCGCGCGCTCTCCAGGGACGTAGTAGTATGTTTCGCGCACGCGGAACTCGGGCGAGAGAATTTGATCGAAGGTCGTCGAATCGACCGGCTGGCCCAGGAGTGCGTCCGTGTGCGAGCGCGGGAAGCCGGCGATCGCCGCGCGCACGAACCGCTCGTCGGGCGAGTTGCGCAGGTAGAACGCGCCGGCAGAGAAGCCGAAGCTCGTCAAGGTCGCGGCCAGCAGGCGATCGAGCACGACCGAGAGGGAGTGCTCTCGCAGCAGCGTGGTGCTGATCTCCAAGATCGTGCGCGTCAGCTCGCGGCGCCGTAGGATGCGCGCCGTACCCGCCTGAACGGCCGACTCGAGCGCAACCAGCCGCTCGCGGAAGCGACGCCGATCGCGCACGCGCCGGCGCCGCTCGAGAAGCCAGAGGACAGCGGCCGCCGCCGCAAGGGAGAGCGCGGCGGCGAGGTATGCCAGAGAAGCCACGTTGTCTGCTATATCGGCCGCGCCGACGGTTTCGGCCACGGTCCGCCTGAAGCGACCAGGGCCCGCGCACGCCGGCGTGAAAGGCAACGGTAACTCGTTGGGACACCACGGACAAGGAGCTATCGCGTGCTCGTTGACACCATCGAAACCACCCATGCACCGCGCCCCATCGGCCCCTACAGTCAGGCCGTGCGCGTGGGCGACTTACTCTTCTGTTCCGGTCAGGTGGGCCTCGACCCCAGCACAGGCAAGCTGGTGAGCGGCGGCGCAAAGGCCGAGACCGAGCGCATCATGGAGAATGTGCGCGGACTGCTCTCCGCCGCCGGCGTCGATCTCGGACACGTCGTAAAGACGACCATCTTCCTGGCGAACATGGCCGACTACGCAGACGTCAACGCCATCTACGGCGGGTACTTTCTAGGCAGCTACCCGGCTCGCACGACCGTTGCGGTGGCTGCGCTCCCGGCGGGAGCCAGCGTCGAAATCGACGTCATCGCACGGATGTAGGTGTCCTCTCGAGCTGCGAGAGCGCAAGCTTCGCCAGGCGCGCCGCCTGCGGATTGCCGAGCGCCGCAGCCAGCCGGTACTCCTTGAGGGCGTTTTGATGGCGTCCCAACTCGTCCTCGATCACTGCGAGGTTGAAGTGGAGGATGCCGTCGCGCGCGTCGATCGCTAGACCCTTGAGCGTGACGGCTTCGGCCAGCTCGTGCTGGCCCTGGGCATCGTAGTCGGCAGCCGTATCGTAGTAGGCCTCGAGCTGAAAGGGGTCGACGGCGATCGCGCGCCGGTAGTGATCCAGCGCCACGGCGCGGTTGCCGCCCAGATCCTCCAACACGCCGAGATTCACCAGTACCGAGGCGTCGCGGGGATCGATCGCCGCCGCCAGCTCCAGGTAGCGTCGTGCCGACCGCATGTCCTTGAGGCCGAGATAGGCGTCACCGAGATTGTTGAGAGCGGCAACGAACGCCGGCTGCAGCGAGAGTGCCTGCTGAAGCGGGTGGAGCGCTTCGGCGTAGTGCTCCTGTGAGATCAGCACGCTGCCGATACCGTCGTAACCGACAGGATCGTTCGGATCGAGATCGACCGCTCGCCGATAGGCGGCCAGCGCATCCTCGGCGCGCCCGGCCGCATCATATACCAGCCCGAGGTCTACAGCATAGTTGGCGTCGCTCGGATGGCGATTCGCAACGCTCGCCGTCTGCGCGACGAAGACGTCGAGATCGCCCAGCATCCGGTGCAGCGCGATCAAATGAACGAATCCCTCGGGCAACGGCAGGCTGGCACGGAACTCGGCAATCGCATCGTCGTACCGCTGCTCCAAGGCGAGGACACCGCCGAGGCGGTTGTGGATCTCGCGCGCGCTGCCCAACTCGAGGGCAGCGCGATACGTCTGCTCCGCCTGTTTGAGGGCACGCGCACGATAGTAGAAATCGCCCAGCAGCACCATGGGGCCGCGCTCGGCGGGGTGTGCCGCCACGTAGAGGGCCAGGTCCGCCGTGGCTCCGGCAAGGTCGCCGCTATCCGCGCGGCGCTCCTCGCGCGCGATGATCGTGGGGTCGCTGGGGAACCCGTAGATCGTCTCGCCGCTGGGCACCTGCACGACCATCCCGGCCTGCGCCGGCGCGGCTGCCACGGCGAATACGAGAGCAAGGGCGAACATCGCGGAAGCGATCATCGTGCTGCGCATGACAGACACCTCTGGGGGGCGCTCTCGCCTTTAGTATACCGCCGCGGCAGAAAAAGACGAGGCCCCCGGTGCGCTCGTTCGAGACGCTCCGGGGGCCATCACGCATCCCCTTCCAGCGGGAGATGTCCTGGGGGCGGCCCCTTCCAGCGGGGGACGCCCTGGGCCCAGTTGTAGGTCCGCTATCGGACCGCGGCGGCTAGACGCCCCGGGAGAGCCCCTCTTCGCGTACCAGCGTGCCCTTCTCGCGCAACTCCTCACGTACGTCTCTCTCGTACTCGAGATTCGCCTGCGCCTCGAACGTCTGGTACTCCATTGCTCTCCTCCTGATATCTTTTTGCAGGAAAGTTTCTTTCCTGGTTGTGATTCTACCACGGAGAGAATCGCGCTAACCATCCCCCGGGGGAGTGTATTCGGGACGGTACCGCCTCTTAGGCGCTCCGGCGGCGAGCTGCCGCGGGTTGGCCGCGCCCTGCGATCTCCCGTTTGGCGATCTCGATGAACGCCGAGAGTGCGGGAGAGAGCCACTTATCGCGGTGGCGGATGACCTGGACGTGCTGGCGGAACTCGGCAACCTTACAAGCCAGCTCGGCAAGACGCCCCTCTTCCAGCTCCACGCGAACCGCCGTTCTCGTCGAGACGGCAAGCCCAACGCCGGCTTCGACGCAGCGCTTGATCGCCTCCACGCTGCCGAACTCGACCAACGGCCCGGGAGCAGCTCCAGCGGCCGCCATCGCAGCGAGGAGTGCATCCAGGTAGGTGCAGGCCAGGCGCGGGACCACGAAACTCTCTCCCGCCAATTCTTCGGGACGCACGCGCCTGCGTTGCGCAAGACGATGGTCCGGCGGCGCGATCACGATCAGCGACTCGCTCTGCAGCACTTCAACCGTGATCTCCGGCAGACGCACCCGCTCGTCGGCGAGGAAGGCGACGTCGAGCGCACCGGAGGTCACCGCCGTGAGGAGGCGCGTACAAGCGTCAGGCTGGATCGTCAAACGCACGTTGGGATGATGCTCGCGCATGCTCTGCAGCGTGCGGGGCAAGAGATCGGCACACAGCCATTCGCAAGCGCCAATGGCCAACACGCCAGCAGGCTCACCTGCATCCGGCACGGAGTTGAGCGCCTCACGCTCCAGGTTGACCAGCCGCTCAGCGTATCCCACCAAACGCCGCCCGCTCTCCGTCAACGTGATGCGCTTGCCCAAGCGCTCAAAGAGAGGGGAGCCAAGCTCTCGCTCCAGCGCCTGGATCTGCGCGGACAGGCTCGACTGCGCGTAGTTGAGCTCCTCCGCGGCGCGCGTGAAGCTCAGCGTCTTGGCCACCGTCAAGAAAGTCGAAAGGTTGCGCAGCTCCATGTCCGACTCCATCGAGCTATCCGATGAATATCATCGAATCAATCGTGTGCACCCATCCTATCACGGCGGTACAATCACCCCGGGAAGAGCCGTACGGGGAGAGATGATGATCGAAGCAGTTGGAATCCTGGGGACGCTCCTCATGCTGGCCTACGCAGGCTGGCGCTGGGGCTACGATAGCATCGACGGCATGGAGAGTGCCGAATGGGAGCGCCGCCGCGCGTGGTATGGATCACAGACGCTAACGCGCGTCGTGAAAGATGATGCCGAGAGTCCAGCGCGTACCGCTGCGCACGCGCGCCACACCGTGGCGCAGTGTCGCACGTAGGTAGCCTCGCGCGCCGCGTAATGGGCGATAGCGCGTGGCGAAGATCACGAGCTCGCCCTGCGCAGTAACGAACGCCTCCCCGCGCGACTGCGCGCGGGGGCGCTGCTCGACCACCAAAAATTCACCACCCTGGTACTCGATGCCCGGGCGGCTCAGAAAACAGGTGACCTGCAGCGGGAAGGCGAGGTCGCCGTAGAGATCCTGATGGAG
>SCQY01000335.1 GCA_004298665.1 bacterium
TCGGACTGGCATGCGCCGGTTGAGCGCAAGCGGGTACGTGAGGCGCTGCCGGCGAGTTACGAGGCGCTCTTCCACGACGTGGGCTTGCCGCGCTTCATGTTGGACTTGCGCGGAGCGGCCGCCACGCTGCCGAACTTCGATCAGGCGCGCTTGGAGCGGGCGATCGGCGTCATCTATCGCCCGGAGAGCGAACGCGCGAGCCACTACTTCCGCGCCCAAATGGACGAGCAGTTCGACGTGGTCCTGCACCTCGACCGTACGCGCGCCGTCGAGCCGCTGGAGACCACGGAGCTCTGGCTGCGCGGCGAGGAGGCTCCGGAGGCGTACCCCACGGGCATCTGATGCGCGGGTGTCTCGGCGGGAGGGCCGTGCATGGCGGTGGCGCGAAAGGGTGCCGTCCAGCCATGAATAGCCAGACTCTCCGCCGCACCTGGATCGAGTTCTTCGAATCCAAGGGCCATAAGCATCTCCCCGGGGCCTCGCTCGTGCCGGAGGCGATGAGCAGCACGCTCTTCACCATCGCCGGCATGGAGCCGTTCGTCCCCGTTTTTCTCGGTGAGGCACCGGCGCCCGCGCCCCGCGTGGTGACGGTCCAGCGCTGCCTGCGCGTGGCGGGGGCCAAGAGCGACATCGAGAACGTCGGCCGGACGGGGCGTCATGGCACGTTCCTCGAGATGCTGGGCAACTTCAGTTTTGGAGACTACTACAAGCGCGAGGCCATCGCGTGGGCGTGGGAGTTCGTGACCGAGCGTCTCGGGATCGACAAGAGCAAGCTCCACGTCACCGTGCACACGTCGGACGACGAAGCGCAGGAGATCTGGGAGCGCGAGATCGGTCTCTCCGCGGATCGCATCAGCCGCTGGGACGAAGACAACTTCTGGACGATGGGGCCCACGGGACCCTGCGGTCCCTGTTCGGAGATCTTCTACGATCTTGGTCCGAGCGCGGCTAACGGTCCGGATGACACGGGACCGAACAAGGGCGACCGCTATCTCGAGATCTGGAACCTCGTCTTTCAGCAGTACAACCGCACCCCCGACGGCAAGCTCCACGATCTGCCCAGGAAAGCGATCGATACCGGAGCCGGGCTCGAGCGTGTTCTGACGGTCGTCAACGGAATGCGCTCGATGTACGAAACCGATCTCTTCGAGGACATCGTCCACGCGCAGCCCAACGCCGGCCAGACCGCGCTGTCGCTGCGCGAGCAGCTGGTGCGCCGGCGGATCATCGCCGATCACATACGCGCCATTACGTTCCTGATTACCGACGGCGTCTATCCGTCGAATACCGATCGCGGCTACGTGCTGCGCTTTCTCACCCGGCGTGCCATCCGCATGGGCCGCCTCCTCGATCTGCCGCAAGGCTTCCTGACGGAGCTGGTGCCGGCCGTGGTCGCTTCGCTGGGTGACGGGTATCCGGAGCTGCGCGAGGCAGAGACGCGCGTGATGGCGGCGCTGGCACAGGAGGAGGCGCAGTTCAACCGCACGCTGGTGCGCGGCAGCGAGATCCTTGCCGAGCACATCGCCGCGGCGCAGGCCGCGCACGCGCATTCGCTGGACGGCGAGACGGTCTTCCTGCTTCACGACACGTACGGCTTTCCGTGGGAGCTCACGCGCGAAGTCGCCGGCGAGCAAGGGCTGGCCATCGACGTCGTGGGCTTCGAGCAGTTGATGGAGCAGCAGCGCGAACGCGCGCGGGCCGATGCCAGCGCCAAGCGCGCCGTGGTCCAGGTAGGTGAGGGCGAGCTGGCGGCGTACGCCTCGGAGTTCGTCGGCTATGGCGGCCTCGAGGCCGAAGGCACGGTGCTGACGATCGTGAAGGACGGCGCTTCCGTCGACGCGCTCACGGCAGGTGAGAGCGGGCAGCTCATTCTCGACCGTACGTCGTTCTACGCCGAGAAGGGCGGACAGATCGGCGACCACGGTATGATCTCGCGCGACGGCGCGTGGTTTGCGGTAGAGGATGCACAGTATCTGGGCGAGGCGATCGCGCACATCGGCAGCGTCGAGCGCGGCACGGTCCACGTCGGCGATCGAGTGCGCACGGCGGTCGATCCCGCGTGGCGGCGCGAGATTCGCCGCCACCACACTTCGGCCCACTTACTTCAGCGCGCGCTCAAGGACGTGCTGGGCGACGAGGTGGTCCAGGCGGGATCGTGGGTGGGCACGGACCGCATGCGCTTCGACTTTCGCTGGCCGGGCGGACCGCTGACCGACGAGCAGCGCTCGCACGTTTCGGAGCGCGTCAACGAGATGATCCGCGCGGATCATCATCTCGCCACCGACGAGCTGCCCATTGAACAGGCTCGGCGAAGCGGCGCGATCATGATGCACGGTGAAAAGTATGGCGAGCTGGTGCGGGTGGTGCACGCCGGCCCCTCGGTAGAGTTCTGCGGCGGTACGCACGCGCACACCACGGGCGAGCTGGGCCTCTTCCTGATCCTCTCTGAGAGTTCGGTTGGCAGCGGCGTGCGGCGCATCGAGTGTTGCGTCTCTACGGCGGCCGAACGGTACGTAGAGCAGCAGCAGAAGCTGATCGGACAGCTCAGCGCCACGCTAGCCGCTCGGCCGGATGAGATTCCGGATCGCATCGGACGCTTGCAGGAGGAAGTACGTACGCTCCAGCGCGGCGTGGGCGATCTGCGAGCCAAGATGGCCGCCGCGGATGCCGCTGAGTATATCGAGCGCGCGGAGACGATCGGCGGCTCCAAACTCGTCGCCGCTGAGTTTCCCGGCTTCGACCGCAAGGCCCTGACGGCGATGATGAACGCCGTGCGCGGTGGTCTGCAGAGCGGCGTCGTAGCCTTGGCCGGCGTGAGCGACGGGGAAGTTGCGCTGTTGGTAGGCGTGAGCGACGATCTCGTAGCGCGCGGCGTCAAGGCCGGCGATCTGCTCAAGGCGATGGCCGAGAAGGTCGACGGACGTGGAGGCGGGCGCCCCAACCTCGCCCAAGGCGGCGGAAAGAACCCCAGCGGCGTTCCACAGGCCCTGGCCGCCGTGCGCGAGGCGTTGCTGGCGCGCCGGTGAGTGCCACCCCGGTGCCGCCCGCGCCCCATCCGCTGCCGCCGGCGGCCGTGATCCAGCGCTATCAGATCGCGTTGGAGACGCTCGTTCCACCGCCGTTCCAAGTCTTCGAATACACGGTCGATCAAGTGGGCTGGAGCGACTTGGCGCAGACGCATCGCGTCTATCGCGGGCACGGGCTCCAGCGCGACGAGCTGATCGCCGACGGCGGCCATGCGGTGAAGCCCCCTGTGGTGCGCATCCGCCGCGGTGCGCGTGACCGTTACGCGGTGGTGAGTCTAGCGCCGCAGCCTATCGGCTACACGTTCTCGTTCGTGGGCGTCCAGCATGCCGGCAGCCGCTTGGCGTACGTCTTCGATACGCGGCCGGTCGGCGCCGCGCCGCCCTTCGCGGTGCGCCGCATCGTGATCGATGGGATCACGTACCTGCCTTCGATGATCGGCTTCGCGACGCATGAGGCAAAGGCCACGGGCAGCGGTACCATGTTGTTCGCAAGATCGGGCACCTACTGGGTGCCTGTGCGCGTCTCCGTTACCGCCACCGTCGACGGCCGCAAGGCAAACGAGTCGATCGCCTTCTCCGGTTACCGCTTTCCCAAGATGCTTCCGGCAGCAACGTTCAGAACCGGTCGCGCCCTCCCGCCAAGCGCGACGGCCGTGCTCAGCGAGTAAAGTCGACGGCCGTCGCGACGTGAGCACCGGCAGCGCCGTCGAGAGCGTCGAGATGCACGATGGCACGATCGAGCGTGGACTCGTCGTTGCGCAGCACCTGGAACTCGATCGAGACGACTCCGCCGGACGGGATCGTCACGTCGGTACGCAACAGCGAGCAGAGCTGCCCCGTGCAGAAGCTGGCGATCCAGCCCGCCGGCAGCGCGTTGGCAACGCGCAGAGCGATGGTGGAGTGCGGTGCTCCCGTGATCATGACGCGGTACTTGATCGAGCCGGGGACGCTTCCCGGCAGTTCTGGGCCGGTCCAGGGCGCAAGGGAGATCGCGGGAAAGGCGTGTTGCCCTTGTGCGGCGAGATCGAGCGCGGCGATCGCTTCGCTGCCTTCTTCGATATACATGGCGTGGCGGGAGTTGCTGGCCGGAATGCGCCGTGCCCACGTCAGCAGCTGTTCGAACTCCGTGCGTGCCTGCATGCGCTCGCCGGCGGCTACGTAACTCCGCCCAAGGAAGAGATGAACGGCGGCGACTTCGCGAATACGGCCGCCGTCGGAGGGTTTGGCGCGGTAGGCGGCCATCGCCAGCTCACGCGCGCGCTTGAGCGCAGCGATCGCCTTGGCAGCGTGGTGGTATTTCTGGTAGGTGACGCCCAGCTCGATCGCGGCATCGGGATCGCCGGGTGCGAACGCCGCCAACCGCGCCGCCGCGTCGGTCTGTGCCTGCGCATCCTTGGCGGCTCCCGCTGCCAGTTCCATGCCGCTCAGGGCATCGAGGTCGCTCGGACGCACGCGCAGTGCGGCGCGGTAGTCGGCGACGGCTTCGTTCCAGCGCTCGCGGCTAGCGGCTTCGTCGCCGCGCATGACGGCCAGCAGAGCGGATGCAGAGACTTCACCGTCCGCCCCAGCAGCGAGCGCGGCAATGGCGCGCGTTCGTAGCGCAGACTCCTCCGCCCGCGTGGCGAGGAGGTCGACGTTCTGGCCCTTTGCGGGATCGCTCCGGTTCATGAGATCTTCGGCCCGGGCGATCGCCGCGGCGACACGTTCGGCGTA
>SCQY01000336.1 GCA_004298665.1 bacterium
TTGACGCCCTTCGTCGTTGCTCGTCGCTCGCGTACGATTATTAGTACGCGTCGCTCCTCGCGCCTCGAAGGCCGCCAAAATGATCTGGAAGGACCCGTACCGCATCGGCGATCACTCCACGCCAAACACTTGGAGCAGCGGCTGCAGCGATCCCGTCTCCGGAATCAGAATAAACTGCCCCGAAACGGTCGTGCGCGGATCGATGAAATCGTTCTCTACGAGAAAGACGTCTTGATCGGGCAACACCGACATCAAGGTTCGGAAAGCAGCCTGGATCGTGCCGTACGACAGCGTTGGAACCGATGGCAGCAGATTGACTCCTGTCAGCTGGATCAGGGCCGTCAGATACGAGCCGGCGAGAATATTCCCGAGCTCTTTCAGCGTAGAGTCGATGATCGAGTCGAAGATCTGGATGTTGCCGACGATGCGCTTGATGAACGCGTTGACGAACTCCAAAGCATTCTCACGGTCGAAGAGCACCAGCATCTGCCCGGGGGCCTCGCCCCGCACGTACATGTGGAGCGCCGCGACGATTCCGTCGTTGTGGCCCACGCGATTCGTGAGATCGCGGAACTTGATGATGTCGATGCGCGGTTCCGTGAGCTTGATCGTCGTGTTCAGGAGCTGCGAGAGCGCCGTCGCCGCATGGCCGGCACCGATGTTGCCGACCTCCTTGAGAGCGTCTTTCTGCAGTTCGCTCAAATTGAGCGACGTTGACATGAGCCGGTTCTCCTACGCCAGCACCTTGTTGATGGTTTCGAGGATCTTCGGCGGCTGGAACGGCTTGGTGATGAACGACTTCGCCCCAGCCTGAATCGCCTCGACGACGAGGGCCTGCTGTCCCATCGACGTGCACATGATGATCTTGGCGCTTGGATCGTGCGAAATGATTTGCTTCACGGCGGTGATGCCGTCCATCTCCGGCATGACCATGTCCATCGTGACCAGATCCGGGCTTAGCTCCTTGTACTTGTCCACCGCCTCGGCGCCGTTCTGCGCTTCGCCGACGACTTCGAACCCGCTCTTGGAGAGGATGCCCTTGATCATCATGCGCATGACCACCGCATCGTCGCAGATGAGGACCCTCTTACTCATCCCACATACTCCCTAGTTCCCCCATTCGCTGCGTTCATGGGGACCCCAATACGTTGAACGTTTCGGCGCACGTGCGCCGGTTGGAAAAAGTCTCGCGCTCTCGCCCCGCGCCGTACGAACCCGGGGTTCTCCGTGTTGTATCGGTTTCCATAAGAGAGAACTTAATGCCCAAGCCCTCACCTTACGCTAGACCGCGCGCCCGCAGATCGGTCTGGCGCTTGTTGATGAAATCGGCGACAGCGCGATCCTCGCCCGGGCTGAGCGCTTTGAATCGCAGTCCGTGCGAGTACTTGCCGGAACGCTCGATGCGCTCGATGCGCATGACTTCGCAGATCACCTGCAGCGGAAGCCCATCGCCGAGCGAAAGCTGCACTTCGATCTGCTGTGACTTGCGGAGCTGCGCGGGAATGATCAACGCGACGCCGCCCCGCGAGATGTCGCGGATCGTCGCCTTGGCGAATTCGCCTACACCTTTGCCTCCGGCCGCCATCCGCCACTTTCCTTGGACCGTGGCATCTAGGCGCACCGCCGAGCGCTGGTTGGCCGCGCCGCCTAGGCTCGTGACGCGTTCCGGCAGCGCGAAGCGTAGGCGCCCATCGCCGTCTTCGCCCAAGAAGGGGCTGGCGAAACGAAACTTCCCCTGCGGATTGGTATAGACGAAGGTACCTGCGGCACCCTTACGCAGACGCCCCGAGTCCGGATGCGAGGTGACGATGGCGTCTGGGCCGATCTCCTCGACGACCACATGGAAGACGGCACTCGCCCCGTAATGGAGGTCGACCCACGCATTGAGCGCCGGCAACATCGGCTTGATGTTGACCGGCGTTTTGCGTTTCAGGCCGAGCGCTTCGAGTATCTTCATCCTAGTCCGCAATTACCTCCATCAGGCCGTTGCCGCCGCATCTTCCAGAGTGATCTGACCGATCGACTCCACGCGCAGCCCCGGTACGATCTCGCTGTACGAGAGCACGACCAGCTGCGGCGCGGCACGCTCCGTTAGCCGCTTGAGCGCAAGGCGAACCGAAGGCGAGCAAAGCACGATGGGGTGGAGACCTGCCCCCGAAGCCGCTTGGATCTGCTCGGTGAGCGAGCTATAGATACGCGCGACGGTCCCCGGATCGAGTACGGCGTAAGCATCCTCGCCGCGGCGCACGGCCTCGGTCAACAGAGCCTCCAACCGCGGATCGACGGTGATCACGGAGAGCAGGCCGTCCTCCGCGTACTCGGCGCAGATATGGCGAGCCAGCGCCGCACGCACTCGCTCGCCCAGGTAGTCGATGTCCTTCGACTGGCGCGCCCCGTCCGCCAAGGCCTCGAGGATGAGCAAGAGATTCCGGATAGGAATACGTTCGCGCAATAGGCTCTGCAGCACACGCTGAATCTCGCCCACGCTGAGCAGCGAAGGCACGAGCTCCTCGACCACCACCGGGTAATGCTGCTTGACGTTGTCCAGCAGGGCGCTGGCCTCTTGACGCCCCAGCAGATCGGCGGCGTGCGCTTTGATGATCTCCGTCAGATGGGTCGCCACCACGCTGGTGGGATCGATCACGGTGTAACCCGCCATCTCCGCTTGGCCGCGGCTCGACTCGACGATCCAGAGCGCGGGCAGGTTGAAGGCCGGCTCGACGGTAGCGATCCCCTCCACGGCCTCGATGGCCGTCCCAGGATTCATCGCCAGCAGCCGCCCGATCATCAGCTCACCGCGAGCGACGTCCAGACCATAGAGCTTCACGACATAGGCACTGGGTTTGAGTTGGAGATTATCCCGGACGCGGATCGGGGGCACCACGATCCCCAGCTCGCGCGCCGCGTGGCGACGGATCGCCGTGATGCGCTCGAGGAGATCCCCGCCCTGTTCCACGTCCACGAGCGGGATCAGGCCGAAGCCGATCTCCAGCTCCATGGGATCGAGCGAGAGAAGCGGCACGACGCTCTCGGCGGCTTTGGCCGGCGCAGCCGCCCCCGAGCTCGCTGCCAACGCGCCGCCCTTGGTCCCGGAAAGGGCCGCTCCCGGCGTGCGCCCGCGTACCGCGCGGTAGGCGACGTAGAATGCGCCGCCGATCAGCAGCATCGGGATCGGGGGCAGGCCCAGGATCGCCATCAAGACCAGCAGGACCGCGCCGATCAACAGCGGCTGGGCGCGCTGGGTGATCTGCGTGAGCAGCTCGTCGCCGAAGCTCCCCTCGGAGGCCGCCCGCGTGACGATGATGCCGGTTGCCGTGGAGATCAGCAGGGCGGGGATCTGGGTGACGATGCCTTCGCCGACGGTCAGCAACGTGAAGCGTTGGAGAGCCTGGAGAATATCGAGGTGCTGCTGCGCGATGCCGACCACGAAGCCGCCCAGGATATTGACGAAGACGATGATGATGGCGGCGATAGCGTCGCCGCGCACGAACTTCGATGCGCCGTCCATGGCGCCGTAGAAATCGGCGTTGCGCTGGATGTCCTTACGCCGCTGGCGGGCTTCGGCATCGGTGATCAATCCGGCGTTGAGGTCGGCGTCGATCGCCATCTGTTTGCCGGGCATCGCATCCAGCGTGAAGCGGGCCGCCACCTCGGCGACGCGCGTGGCGCCGTTGGTGATGACCACGAATTGGATGATGATGAGAATCGCGAAGATGACCACACCGACAGCGTAGTTGCCGCCCACCACGAAGTTGCCGAACGTCTCGATGACTTGCCCCGCGTAGCCGTGGAGCAGGATGAGCCGAGTGCCGGTGATGTTCAGCGAGAGCCGGTAGAGGGTAACCACGAGAAGCAGCGTCGGAAAGACGCTGAAATTCAGCGCGTTCTCCGTATACATGCTGATCAGCAGGATCAGCAGCGCCGCCCCGATGTTGAGCGAGAGCAGCACGTCCAGCAATGCCGGGGGTACCGGCACGATCATCAGGATGACGAGCATGACGACCGCGCCCGCCACCAAGAAGTGGGCGTTGGCGGTGATCGTGCCGAGTATCCCTTGAGGCCGGGCCTGCGCGGCCATCACTCTGCCCTTTCCCTCATGCTATGCACGGTTTATGCGATCGTCCTGTGCTTGAGCTTGTAGACGAAGGCAATGACCTCCGCCACCGCGGTGTAAAGATTCGGCGGGATCGGCTGATCGAGCGGCACCTTGTCGTAGAGCTGCCGTGCCAGCGGCGGGTTCTCCATGATCGGCACCTCATGCTCGGCGGCAATCTCGCGGATCCTCTTGGCCACCAGGTCGGCGCCCTTTGCGCTGACCACGGGAGCGTCCATCTTGATTTCGTCCCAGGTCAGCGCCACGGCGAAGTGCGTGGGGTTGGTCACCACCACGGTGGCCTTGGGGACCGCGGCCATCATCCTGCGGCGCGAGGTCTCCCGCATCTTCTGGCGGACTTTGCCCTTGATCAGCGGGTCACCCTCGGATTGTCGAGCCTCATCCTTGACCTCCTGTTTGGTCATCCTGATGTTGCGCTCGAACTCCCACCTCTGATATGCATAATCGGCGAAACCCAGCACCAGCAGCAGGAGCCCGAAGCGCCAGCCGATCCCATATGCCAAGCCCTCGATGAAGCGCAGAACCTCCTCGGGCGACATCTGGCCGAGATCCGCGAAACGGTCGAGTTGGCCGTAGAGACTCCCCCAGACCAGGAGCCCCACCGCCAGCAGCTTGAGGGCCTGTTTGACCAGGTTCACCCCAACCGTCCGCGAGAACAGCCGTTGGAAGCCCGCAAGCGGGTTGATGCGGGAGAACTGCGGCACCAGGACCTGGCCGCTGAAGAGCAGCCCCAGTTGAGCCACGTTCGCGACCACTCCCACCACCATCGCGACGGCCAGCACCATCAACATCATGGGGCCGAGGATCATCCCAGCTTCCAGGAAGAGCCGCCATACGGAAGTGATCGTGGGATCGCCCAGCGTTGCGGCGGCGCCGAACTGCAAGCGGATGAGGCTCCCGAAGGCGTTGATCGAGCGCGTGAAATAGAGGTGGAGGACGACCACCAGCGCCAGGAAGACCGCCGCGGAAGAGAGGTCCGCGCTGCGGGCGACCTGCCCCTTCTCGCGGGACTCGCCGCGCCGCTTCGGAGTTGCTTTTTCGGTCTGGTCGTCGCGCGGCATCGTGCGGGCCTACGGCGCGAGCGCGGGGACGGGCGGTGGGCTGGCCTTCATGGTTGCCAGGGTCGTCTGGACCTGTTGGGGGATGCCGGCGAAGGCTGGCGGCAGCAGGTAGCTGAGCAGCGGCAGCGTCACCGCCACCATGATCAATCCCACCCCGATCTGAAGCGGAAAGCCCACGATGAAGACGTTGATCTGCGGGGCGACGCGAGCCATCAATCCCAAGGCAAGGTTCGTGATAAAGAGCGCGGCGGCGATGGGCGCCGCGATTTTGATCGCCAGAAGAAAGCTCTGAGCGATGAAAACGCCGATGTCCTGCTCCATCCCGCCGCTGAACACGACGTACGGCAAAGGCGTCGTCTTGAACGAGTCGGCCAGACCGGTGATCAGCAGCAGATGGCTGTCCGTCATCAGATAGAGCAGCGAGGCGATGATCAGCTCGAACTGCCCGATCACCGAGACCTGCTGTTGGGACATCGGGTCGACAACGTTGACGATCGAGAAGCCGATCTGCAGATCCACGATTTCGCCGGCAAATTGGACGGCCATGAAGATCAGGAAGGCGATGTAGCCGATCACGACCCCGATCAGTACTTGGGCCACTATCGCGTTGGCTATTGCGAAGAGTGACGGCAGGGGCGCGATGGGGTGGACGGTCTTGTAGATCAGGTAGGCGATGGTTCCCGCCAGCGCGATCTTGGCTTGGAGAGGGAACTGAGGGCCGCCGATGACGGGGATCAGCGAGAGCGTCACCGCGGTACGCACGAAAACGAGGAGGAAGGTCTCGAAGGCGCCGGGGGTAAGCCCGAAGATATCGGTCACCGCACGAAGACCCCGATGTTGTTGATCATGTTGATCGTGAAATCCGTCATGATCGCCAGCATGAACGGGCCGAAGAGCAGAATCGCGATGCCCACGGCGAGGATCTTTGGGATAAAGGTCAACGTAGGCTCTTGGATTTGCGTGACGGCCTGGAAGATCGAGATGACCAAACCCACCACCAGGCCGATGATGAGCGCCGGCCCCGTCACCAGAAGCACGACCCACATTGCCTCGCGTCCGATCGCGATGGCGTCGGCGTACGTCACGTGTTGAAGCTCACGAAGAGCGCGTGGACCACGAGATTCCAGCCGTCCACCAGTACGAAGACCAGGATCTTGAAGGGCAGCGAGATGATGACCGGCGGCAGCATCATCATCCCCATCGACATCAGGATCGAGGCCACCGCCATGTCGATGACGATGAACGGCACGTAGATCGCGAAGCCGATCTCGAACGCCGTCTTCAGCTCGGATATCACGTAAGCCGGTACGAGAACGTAGGTGGGAACGTCGGCCCGGGTATGCGGGCGCGGTTCCTTCGAAAGAAAGTAGAAGAGGTCGAGATCCTTCTCTCGCGTCTGTTTGAACATGAAGGTTCGCAGGGGTTTGGCGGCCCGGTCGAGCGCCACCGGCTGAGAGATCTTCTGGGCGAGGTACGGCTGAAGCGCTTGGGTGTTGACCTGGTCGACGACCGGCTTCATGACAAAGAACGTCAGGAGCAGCGCAAGGCCCACGAGGATCTGATTGGGCGGCATCTGCTGGGTTCCCAGCGCCGTGCGCACAAACGAGAGCACCACGATGATGCGCGTAAACGAGGTCAGCAGCACCAGGAGCGTGGGCGCCAAGGAGAGCACCGTGAGGAGCACCAGGATCTGCAGCGAGAGCGCCACGTCCTGCGGCTTGGTGGAGCGTCCGATGCCGAGATCGATATGCGGGACCGGCACGGAGACCGGTGCCTGTTGCGCCGCCGCGATGCCGCCGCACAGCAAGACGAAGCCTGCGAGAGCGCAGGCCGCGAACGCAACGGGGTGAAGCCGCGGCTGCTTCACCGGCGCAGAACCCGCTGCCAAATCCCGCTGACCGTCTGCGCTTGCTGCTGTGCGATCCGGCGCTGCTCCTCAAGCCACGGCTCCACGGCCTCCGGGGGGATCTCGCAAACCAGCGAGACGCCGCCCTGGCCGCTGCCTAGCAGGTAGTAGCGATCCGTCACCTTGACCACCGAGACCCAGTTCTGATGGGTGAGCTGCGTCGACTCGACGACGCCTACCAGCCGCCGCCCCGTGGAGATGAGCATGCGGCGGCGGGAGAGCTGCGCGACAAGCCAACTGAGCGCCGCCAAAAGAGCGATGATGACGACCACCGCATAGACGTACTGCCCGATCAGGTTCGCGTTCATCGCCGTCCGGCTTACGTGCGGTCGCCGGGATTCAGCTCGGAGATCTTCACCGCGAACTTGTCGTCCACGACCACCACCTCACCGCGTGCGATCAAGATGTTGTTGACGTAGAGATCGATCGGCTCGGCATTGCTCTTCTCAAGCTCGAAGACGTTGCCCGGCTGGAGCGAAACCACTTCGCGCAGCGGCATCCGCGCCCGGCCGAGAACCGCCGAGATCTGCAGCGGGATGTCGTGCACCAGATCGAGATTGGCGGAGCCCGGTGCCGGCGCGCCCACCGCTGTCGGCGACATCTGCGTGAACTCGGCACTCTTGGCTTGCACCGCGCGCGTTTGTGGGCTGGCCTGCTGCTGAAAACGGCTTGTGGCCTGTTCCGTCACGCGGTTGGCGAGCACGGCCGGTACATCGATTGAGAACGTGCTGGCAGCAAGGCCCTCGATCTCCAGCGGAATCGCGAAGCAGAGGTACGGAGGGGGCGGAAGCGCGCCGGCGTCCTCCACCACACCGGCTTTCGTCCCTTCGGCGGAGAGGCCGACCTCGTCGGCAAGCGCTCCGGCCATGGCCGAGGCCAGTTGTCCTGCCGTCTCCGAGACGATGGAGAGCTGCATCGCCGGGATCTCGCCTTGGGCTTCGCCGCTCCCGCCGACCATCAGATCCACGCAGCGTGCCAGGTCGAGCTTCAAAAACCGCAGCACCAGCGCGCTGCCGAACGCCGGTACCTCTGCTGCGGCGATAACGCGCTCGGGCTCGAGCAGGATGGATTCCGGAGACTCGGTGGCCACGGGATCGCCCACCCGCACCGGCCGGTCGAGGAGGGCGCTCAGGGCCTCGGCACCGGCGCGGCTCATCGCGACCGCCAGCGCCTTCAACTGCGGATTGGAATCTGCCACGTCTGCCTACTCCTCTGCCCAGACGATCGAGGCCACGCGTGCCGCATATTTATCGCGGCTGGCGCCCACGAAGACCCGGAACTTCTCGTGCTCGTTCACGCGCGCGACCAGCGTCTTGCTCGTCGGCACGTCGAAGAGCACCACATCGCCTACGGCAAGCTCCAGCAGCTCCTTCAGCGCAACTTCCGTCCTGCCCAGCTCCACCGACACGGAGACTTCGGCGCGCTCGACGTTGCGTGCCAGCTCGGCGACGTCTTCTTCCGTCATCCCGCGCCCGGCCATCACGCTCCCCGACCACTGAAACTCGGAGAGCTGCGCAGCAATCGACTGCAAGACCAGGTATGGCAGACAGAAGTTCATGATGCCCGTCATCTCGCCGATCTTCAGCTCGCACGAAACGTAAGCGATCATCTGATCGAGCGGGATGATGCGCGGAATGAACTGCGGATTGGAATCCAGCGCCTCGATGCGCAGCGAGAGCGTCAGGAAATGGCTCCAAGCCTCACGGTAGCTGGAGAGCACGCGCGCCATGAAACGCTGCATCAGCGTGCGCTCGATGTCCGTCAAATCACGCAGCTTCTGCGGCAGCCAGCCCGGGCCGCCCAGCAGGCGGTCGATGATCGAGAAGGTGAGATTCAAGTCGAGCTGCACGATGCCGCTTCCCGGCAACGGGTCCATCGAGTAGATCGAGAGGATCGAGGGAACGCCGATGGAGGCGATGAAATCTCCGTACGAGATCTGCTCGATGCCGATGATCGTCGCCTCGACGCGCGTCCTCAGGTAGACCGAGAGCGCGTTGTTCAGCAGGCGCGTGTAGTTGTCGTGCAGGGTCCGCAGCGTATGCAGATGATTGGTGGTGAACTTCTCCAAACGCTTATTGAAGCGGAAGTCGAAGTTCTTGACGCGCTTCGTTTCCGTTTTCTCTTGAGTTTCCGGCGCCGCTAGCTGATTGACCAGCGCGTCGATTTCCTCTTGCGAGAGCATGGACATGTTACTCTCCCAAACGCCTTTCTTGCGCGGTGGCCTTGTCACTGAGCAGCACGATGTCCACGCGGCGGTTGATCTGCCGGTGCTCCGGCGAATCGTTGACCACCAGCGGACGGAACTCTCCATATCCCGCAGCCGAGATGCGGGTCGCGGCGATGCGGTCACGCTCTACGAGGTAACGCACCACGTTGGTGGCGCGCGCCGTCGAGAGCTCCCAGTTCGTGGGATAGGCTGCCGTATGGATGGGCACGTCGTCGGTGTTCCCCTCCACGCTGATATCGTTCTTCGTCTTCCGCAGATAGACGGTCACTTCGTCCAAGATCTCGCGCACCTTCGCCCCGATATCGGCCGAACCCGAGCGGTAGAGCGCCTTGTCCGTCAAGAGGCTCACCACCAGGCCCCGCCGCTCCACACGCAGACGAACCTCGCTCTGAAGATGCTTCTCCTTGAGAAAGGTCGCCAACTGCTGCTCGATTTGCTGCTGCGAGGGCGTTGTCCCGCCTTTCGCATCGCTCTTTTGGCCGGCGCGGGGCGGTTGATTGACCCACTCGCGGCCGTTGAAGCCCGCGTTGACCTCTTTGGCGAAGCGGTTGAACTTCACTGAACTGATGGTCGAGATGGCGAACAGGATGATAAAGAGCGCCAGCAGCAGCGTGATCATATCGGCATAGGTCAACAGCCAGCGCATCATGCCGGCCGCCTCGTGATGCTGCTCCTCGCCGCCCCTGACGCGGCGCCGCCCGCGGGAGCGCGAGGATTCGTCTGCCTTGAGCGGCTGCGGTGCGAGCGCCATGCTTCGACGGACGCCTAGCTCGCCGGCGCCGTGTCGAGCTCGGCGACGCCGCCGCCCGCCTCGACTTCTATCTCACGCTCTTCGGGGTCGAGGAAGGCGTGGAGCTTCTCCTCCAGCAGGCGCGGGTTGTCGCCGGCCTGGATGGCGAGGATGCCTTCGATCATGATTTCGCGCAGCAGCACCAGTTGCTGGCCGCGCTCGCGGATCTTGCCGGCGAAGGGGAGCCAGAGCAGATTGGCCAGCGAGATGCCGAAGAACGTCGCCACGAACGCCTGCGCCGTGGCCACGCCGATCGTCCCGGTGACGTTGGACGTATCCCCTCCCAGCGAGCCTAGACTCTTAAGCATGGCAATCAGCCCCAACACCGTGCCGATGATGCCCAGCGTCGGCGAGTAGCCGCCCATCGTCATCCAGACCGACTCGGCCTTCTTGAAGCGCTGCTCCACGTAGCCGACTTCCGTCTCCAAGATCTTGCGGATGATATCCGTGTCGCGACCGTCGATGACGAGCTGAATGCCCTTGCGCATGAAGTCGTCCTGGAGCTCGTTGGCCTCGTTCTCCAACGCCAAGAGCCCCTCGCGGCGAGCCTTCTCCGCGAACGAGACCAGCGTCGCGATGGTTTCGCGCTCCTCCAGCCGCACGGCCCCGAAGACCAGGCGCAGCGCAGCCAGGCCCTGCACGAGGGTCTTGACGGGAAAGGAGACCATCGTCGCACCGATACTGCCGCCGAAGACCAGCAGGAACGCTTCGTAGCGGGCAAAGATGATCGAGACATCGACGTGCCCGATGGCAGCGGCAAGGACCAGCGATCCCCACGCTACCAGGATGCCGATGATAGTTGCTACGTCCAAACCCAAGCCTTCCCCATTACCATCATCGCACGATCACCGTGAGGCCGCGGGCGCGGGATTCCCCCCGCTTTGGGACGGCTCGGGTCCGTGGATCGCTCGCTTGTAAGCGACGACCCGCCGCTGAATCTCATCGAGGGTCTCGAGAACGCGCAGCTTATTACCGCTGGTCAGCGTGACCACCGTGTCCGGCGTCGCCTCCACATACTCGATGAGATCGGCATTCAATACGATGGACTGTCCGTTGAGACGGTGCAGTGAGATCATCACCTGTTGTATCGGCAGAAACGCTTCGCGCCTCTATCCCGCGTCGCGGTGGCTCGAGTCACTTTGCTCGCTTGCTCGAACGCGAAAACGGCAGGGGCCCCGCCCTCATGGCGGAGCCCCCGTCGCTAGCCGGGAACGAGGATTAGCCGGTGCCGGGGAGCAGGTTCACGACGGTCTGCTGCATCTGGTCCGACGTCGCGATCGTACGGCTGTTGGCCGTGAACGCGTTCTGGGCCACGATCATCTTCGTGAACTGATCGGCCAGCGAGACGTTGGACTGCTCGAGTGCGCCGGAGACGATCGCACCGGTGTTACCGGTGTTGGCGGCTCCGACCATCGGCAAGCCGGAGTTGGCCGTCGAAACGTACTGGTTGCTGCCGATGCGTTCGAGGCCGCCGTTGTTGGTGAAGGTGGCCACGGCCACTTGAGCCACCGTCTTCACCTGACCGTTGGTGAACTGCCCTTGAATGGTTCCATCTTGGCTGACGGAGATGTTCGAGAGCACTCCGGCCTGATATCCGTCCTGGGTCAAGGCGGCCGTCGTATACGGCGAAGCGAGCCCCGTGGCTTTGGTCCAATCGAGGTTGATGGCGGTTGGGGCGGTCGCGTTGTTGGGGGTGGCGCCGCCGGGGCTGGGTGGACTATTGGGCGGCCCCCAGAGGTTGACCGTCAGCGCCACCGCGTTTCCGAGGTTGATCGGGGCGGAGGCGTTCAGGGTCGCCGCATTGGTGGCTACCCCCGTGGGCTGCTCGTTGGTCGGCGCCGTATCGGTGGCGCCGATGAATTGCCCGTTGGCGTCGAAGTAGACGTAACCGCCGGGGGTCTGCTCCCCGGCCGCCGGAACAGTCGAGGTGCCGTCGACAGCCGTCACCGTATAGGCGAACCGGGTAGCCGGCGTTACCGCTCCCGAGCCCGACACGGTATTGGTGACCGTCGAAGGCAGCGCACCGGCGATGTAGGTTGAGGTACCGGAGACGTTCGAGGTCACCGGGTCGATGGTGCCGTAGGCGGCGCCGCCCGCGCTGATCGCCGGCGGCGGCAGCGGGGTTAGGGTAAGCGTCAGTTGATGGGCGTTGCCCAGCGAGTCGTAGACGGTGGTGGTGAGCACCTTGTCCGCTGCGGCCGGCGGGGTAACGCCTACGGTGTTGACGCCGGCGCCGGCCGCCGCAGCCTGGGAGTTGTTCCCCGAAGCCGTCGCGGCATATTGGCTGGCGTCGCTGTTGCCGCCCAAGAAGAGG
>SCQY01000337.1 GCA_004298665.1 bacterium
TCGCCGTCGCCGTCGCCGCGATGGCCCCGGCCGGTGCCGTCCCCCTGCGCTTGGACGGGCGGCGCTACTGCACGCGGCCGATGTAGCGCCGATCGCGCGTGTCGATGCGAATGACGTCGCCGGGGTTCACAAAGAGCGGGACGTTGACCGTGGCCCCGGTCTCGAGAAGGGCGGGCTTGGTGGCTCCCGTCGCCGTGTCGCCCTTGAAGCCGGGCTCGGTTTCCTTGACCTCGAGCTCCACGTGTGCGGGCAGATCGGCGCCGATGGGCACAGCATCGTGGAACTGCACCTGGATCTTCATGCCGTCTTTGAGGAAGTCCGCGGGGCCGCCGATGAGATCGCGCTGCAGCGTGATGTTCTCATAGCTCTCGAGGTCCATGAAGTGGTAGCCGTCCGCGTCGTTATAGAGCATTTGCATCTCGCGGTTGTCTACCGTGGCTCGCTCGAGCTTCTCGCCGGCGCGGAACGTGCGCTCGAGAGTCTGCCCCGTCTTGACGTTCTTGAGCTTGGTGCGCACGAAGGCCGCGCCCTTGCCGGGCTTCACGTGGAGGAACTCCACGACGGTCCAGAGCTGGCCATCGATCGTAATGGTCACGCCGTTGCGAAAGTCATTGCTAGAGATCATGTAGTGTACAGCAGCTCCATGTGCGGCAAAACCCCCGGCCATTCGCAGGACACCGCTGTTGCCCCTCTCACGCGAGCGGGGACTTCGCCGATCAGTGAGCGGTGTGGCGCCTGAAGAGCGAGTTCTCGCGGCCGTGGAGCAGGCGGTCGACATTTTCGCGGTGGCGCCAGAGCGCGAGCACGAACGCCAGGCTCCCGAAGGCGGCAAAGGCTGGTTCGCGGGTCACCATCCACAGGGCGAACGGCTGCGCGAGGTTCAGCAGAAGCGACCCTAGGCTGGCGTATCCCGTGAAGAGGACGGCGACGGCCCAGATGCCGACGCAGCCCACTGCGGCGAGCCACGAGAGGGCGATGAGCGCGCCCAGACCGGTGGCCACGCCTTTTCCCCCGCGCCCGCGCAGAAAGAGCGAGTAGTTGTGGCCGAGGATCGCCGCCAGAGCGATCGCGACGCTTCCCCAGGGTCCCGCTCCGAAGTGCAGGGCCAGCGCCGTCGGCAGGTAACCCTTGAGGGCATCCCCCAGCAACACCAGGGCAGCGGCCCACTTGGGGAGAGTGCGGAAGGCGTTGGCGGCTCCGATGTTTCCGCTGCCTTGTGCGCGTAAGTCGATACCGAAGAATCCTCGACCCACGACGATCCCGAAGGGGATCGAGCCCATGAGAAACGCGGCGGCCACGCCCAGGAGGATCACGTCGCCTCCGCCCCGCCGCGCTCGCGAAAGTGCAGGGTGATCGGTACGCCTTCGAAGCCAAAGTGTTGGCGGATCACGTTCTCCAGAAACCGCTGGTACGAGAAGTGGACGAGCTCGGGATCGTTTGCGATGAGCACAAATCCCGGCGGGTTGTCGTACGGCTGCGAAGCGTAGAACACCTTGAGCCGGCGCCCCTTGACCGGCGGCGGCGGATGAGCCAGCATGCTGTCGCGCAGAACTTCGTTCAACTGCGGCGTGGGAACTCGGCGCCGCAGGTTCTCCGCCACGCGATCGACCATCGGCAGGAGCTTGCCCAGGCCGCGCTTGGTGAGCGCGGAGAGAAAGACCACCGGCGCATACGGGGCAAAACCCAGTTGCTGGTGGAGGATTTCCGTCAGCTCTCCCTGCCCGTATCCGCCCTGCTCGAGAGCGAGATCCCACTTGTTGACGACCAGGATCAGTCCTTTGCGCTCCTCGATCGCGATGCCGGCTAGGCGGCGGTCCTGTGCCAGAATCCCCTTCATCGCATCGATCAGCAGCAGAGCGATCCGGCTGCGCGAGATTGCGGCCAGCGAACGTAAGCTGGAGTAGTACTCGATCGAGTCGCGCTTGTCGACGTGGCGGCGGATGCCCGCCGTGTCGATCAGGCGCAGCCGGCGGCCGTTGCGCTCGACGACTTCGTCGATGGCGTCGCGCGTGGTGCCGGGAACGGTGGAGACGATGGCGCGCTCCTGGCCCACCAGCGCGTTGAGGAGCGAGGATTTCCCCACGTTGGGCTGCCCGATGATGGCGATCGCCAGCTCGTCGTCGCCGGGCGCCTCCAACTCCGCGGGCAAGTGCGCGACGACGGCATCGAGCAGGTCTCCCGTACCCTCACCGTGGATCGCGGAGACGCCGATGGGATCTCCGAAGCCCAGGCGCGCAAACTCCGCCGTCGCCGACTGCCGCGCGGCGGGCGACTCCACTTTGTTGGCCGCGAAGATCACGTCACGCTTGGCGCGCCGCAGGATGAGCGCGACCTCGTCGTCCAGCGGGTTGTAACCTTCGCGCCCGTCGACGACGAAGATCACCACGTCGGCCATCTGGGCGGCCGCCTCGGCCTGGCGCCGGGCGTTGGCGCGGATGCGTGTCGGCTCGTCCGTGGCCTCCTTGCGCAGATCGACGTCGGCCTCGATACCCCCCGTGTCGACGAGCGTGAAGTACCGCCCGAGCCACTCGGCCACGGCGTAGAGGCGGTCACGCGTGACGCCGGGAGTGTCCTCTACGATCGCCAGACGCTGGCCGACCAGGCGATTGAAGAGGGCGCTCTTCCCGACGTTGGGGCGCCCGACGATGGCCACGGTAGGATACATAGCCGCACCCGATTCGCCGTTGAAAGAGACCAACCTATGGCGCGGAGGGCGGGGCGCACGACGAACTCGAAGGGTGGCTCGATGCGCTCGCTCCTCGTATGCTGTCTGTTGCTCGCCTTGTCGATCGCCCCGGCGGCCGCCGATCGCGGGCGCGCGGCGATCTTTATCTCCAGCCTGCCCAGCAGCGCCGACGTCTGGCTCGACGGGGTTTTCGTCGGCGAGAGCCCCATCCTGGTCTCCGCCGTAGCCCCCGGACACCACGTGATCTCCGTGAGCAAGGCGGGCTTTACCGTGCAGGACGTGGGAGTCGATGTCGGCAGCTCGAGCGAGCCGCTCATGGAGTCGGTGCGCCTGGCCGCGATGACCAGTGCCCTTCGTCAGACCGGGAGCCTTGCGATCCGGTCCGACATCGCTGGGGGCACCGTTTTTCTCGACGGAAGCTCGATCGGGAGGCTCCCCATAGCCACGCGCCGCCTGGCGGCCGGGAGCCATCACGTGGAAGTACGCGCCAAGGGCGATTCCGTCGCTCGCGACGTCGACGTCTACCCCGATACCGAGACGGTGGTCGTGCTGCACGCCGCATCGAGCGCAGCCCCCGTCGTCCTGGCTCCCGCCGACGGCTACCTGCCCGACGATGCCTTCACGCTGGTTGGCGGAAAGCTGGTGATCCGCTACGCGGGCCACAAAGTTGTCGGCCACCTCGATCAGCGAGACTACGCCGTCGACGATCAAGCGCGCCGCTACGACGCCGCCCCCGCCGTGGTGGGAGGCCGCCTCTACCTTCCGTTGGCCCTCTTGCAGTGGCTCGTCACAGAGAGTAAGAAGTAACTGCGCCATGCCTTCGATCTACATTCAAACCTTCGGCTGCCAAATGAACGAGGCCGACTCCGAGCGCGTGCTGCGCGGGGCACTGGCGCTGGGCTACCGCGCTGCGGAGCGGCCCGAAGACGCCAGCGTTCTGGTGCTCAACACCTGCACCGTGCGCGATAACGCCGAAATGCGTGCGTACGGGCGCATCGGGCAGTGGAAGGCGCTCAAGGCGCAGGATCCCGAGGTGCGTCTCGTGGTCATGGGATGCTTGGCCGAGCAAGACCGCGACGTGATGCCGGGCAAGGTACCCTACGTCGACGCGATCTTCGGCACGCGCGAAATCGACGGCGTGATCGCGCAGCTAGCGGAGTGGCGCGACAGCTCCGCCAGCGAGGATGACGGAAGCGAGGATCGGCTGGCCGCCCTCGAGGGCTACGGCGCGGTGCTGCACGAGGATGCCGACGTCGACCCGCGGTGGCGCAGCCTGCGTGCTTTCGTCACCGTCCAGCAGGGCTGTTCCTACTACTGCACGTTCTGCATCGTGCCGATGGTGCGCGGCCGCTTCGAGGATCGCACGGTGGAGGCAGTGATGGCCGACGTGCGCGAGCGGCTCGACCGCGGCGCACGCGAGATCATGCTGGTCGGGCAGACCGTCAACCACTACCATTGCCCGCAGACGGGGGCGCGCTTCGCCGATCTGCTGGAACTGGTGGCGGCTCAGGAACGGGTGGAGCGTCTGACGTTCATCAGCCCGCATCCCAACGATTTCGACGAGCATACGTTCCAGGTGATGGGTGCCATCGGCAAACTGAACAAGCGGCTTCACCTGCCGCTGCAGTCGGCTTCGAACGCCGTGCTCAAGAACATGAACCGCAAGTATACGATCGAGCGCTACCGCGAGAAAGTAGCGGCGTTCCGCGCGCATTGTCCCGATTGGGCGCTGACCACGGATCTCATCGTAGGCTTTCCCGGCGAAAGCCAGGAGATGTTCGAAGAGACCCTGGCCTACGTCAACGAGGGAACCTTCCAGAACGGCTACACCTTCATCTACTCGCCGCGGCGCGGGACGCAGGCGGCGGCGTGGAGCGACCGGTTCATCGACCCGGCCGTGGCCGGAGAGCGGCTGCGGCGCGTGGCCGAGGCGCAGGATCGCATGACGCGCGCCTACCATCAATCGCTGGTCGGCACGACGCAGCGCGCACTGATCGTCGGGCCGTCCAAGAAAGATCGCAGCCGGTACGCCGCCAAGCTCGGTCAGAACGTCACGGTCATCGTACCCAAGCAGCATCTCGACGGGCCATGGCTCGACGTGCGCATCGATAAGGCCTACACCTGGGGAACGTTGGGAACGGTGCAGGGGACGGCCGCGCATGCCGACGCACCGGCGACGCCGGCGGCCCGCCTGCTCCCGCCGCTCGAGGGCGGCGGCACACCCGACGAGGGACCGGTGGTGCTCGACACCGTCGCACGCGAGGCTTTGGCCTCACCGCAGTGACGACGAAGGAGAACCGCCGCTCGCCCCTCTTCGAGCAGTACTTCGGGATCAAGGCGCGCTACCCGGAGGCGATCCTCATCATGCGCGTCGGCGACTTCTACGAAGCCTACGGCGACGACGCGGAGACGATCGCCCGCGCCTTGCAGATCGCCCTGACCTCCAAAGAATCCGGCGGCGGTGAGCGCGTGGCCATGGCCGGGGTACCGTATCATGCGCTCGACGGCTATCTCGCCAAGCTCGTGCGCCAGCGTCACGTCGTCGCACTGGCGGAGCAGCTCGAGGCTCCGGTTCCCAACAAGCTGACGCGGCGCGACGTGGTTCGCGTGGTGACGCCGGGGACGCTGCTGGAGGAGTCGCTGTTGCCCTCCTCCGCCAATAACTTCTTGACGGCCGTCGCCATGCTGGGCGAAGCGCTGGCCGTCGCCCACGCCGACGTCTCAACGGGCGAGCTGGCTGTGACGGCGTTTGCCGGCGACTCCGCTCAGGAAGATGCGCTGGCCGAGCTGGCGCGCCTCTCACCCGCCGAGGCTGTGCTCGACATTCCGTTCGATCAGCGCGAGCCGTTCGCCCAGGTTGTGGAGCAGCAAGGGGCGCGCGTGACGCAGCCCGGCATCGGCGCCGTCGACGGGCGCCGCCGCGATCCGTTGGCGGGCTTCTCGCTCGAGGAGTCGGCGGCGATGCACCGCGCGCTCGACGCCCTCTACGGCTTCACCGCCCGCAGCTGCCTAGGCGGCGTGGAGGCACTGCGCGCACCGCGAACCTATCGCGCGCAGACGTTCATGGTCATCGACCCGGCCTCGCGGCGCAACCTCGAGCTAACCAAGGCTATCGGCTCCAATCCGAAGGCCACGCTCTTGGCGACGGTGGACCGCTGCCGGACGGGGATGGGCTCGCGGCTCTTGGCGCGTTGGCTGTTGGCGCCGCTGGTGGAGCGGGAGCGCATCGTCGAACGCCAAGCCGCGGTGGCGGCGCTCGTCGAAGAGTACCCGCGCCGCGCGGCGCTGCAGGAGCACCTCGAGCGCTGCTACGACCTGGAGCGTCTGGGGCAGCGGCTGCGCATGCGGCGTACCGGGCCGCGCGATCTGGCGGCGCTGCTGCGCACGCTGGAGAGGCTCGAACCCGTTCGCGCGCAGGCGCAGGTCCCGGCGCTGGCCGAGACGGCGCGGCGCATCGAGCGCTTCGACGATCTGCAGCACGATCTCGCGCAGACGCTCGTGGAAGAGCCGCCCGCCAACCTCGCCGACGGCGGCGTGATCCGGCCGGGGGCCAGCGATGATCTCGCTGAGTGCATAGCTCTGCGCACGGGAGCGCGCGAACGCATCGCTGCGCTCGAAGAGCGCGAGCGAGCGCGCACCGGCATCAAGTCGCTGAAAGTCAAATACACCAACGCCTTCGGCTACGCGATCGAGATCGGCGCCGCCCACGCCGATAGTGCCCCTGACGACTACATTCGCAAGCAGACGCTGACCAACGGCCAGCGCTTCACCACGCCTGAGCTCAAGGAGCTGGAGCTGGCGATCTCCTCCGCGCAGTCGCGCCAGCTGCGCCTGGAGGAGGCGCTCTACGCGCAGCTCGTGGAGCGCAGCGCCGCACATGCCGAGCGCCTGATGACGACCGCGGAGGCGCTGGCGCATCTGGACGTCTATGCTTCGCTGGCCCAGGCGGCGGGTGAGCGCGGCTACGTGCGCCCGCGCATCGTCGAGGAGTCGCGCATGGCGGTCGTCGACGGGCGCCATCCGGTCGTCGAAGTTCTGCTCGGTGAGCGCTTCGTACCCAATGGCCTGCGCATCGACGAAGGCGAGCATCGCTTCCTGATCCTCACGGGGCCGAACATGGGCGGGAAGTCGACGTTTCTGCGGCAGGCGGCTCTGCTGACCGTCCTCGCCCAGATCGGCTCGTACGTACCGGCACACCAGGCGGAGATCGGCGTGGTCGACCGCATCTTTACGCGCATCGGTGCCGGTGACGACCTGGCCAGCGGCCAATCCACGTTCTACTTGGAGATGGCGGAGGCGGCGCACATCCTGCGCCGCTGCACTCCGCGTTCGCTTGTGGTGGTGGATGAGATCGGCCGCGGCACGGGCACCGTGGACGGTCTGGCCATCGCGCAAGCGATCTGCGAGTACCTGTTGGGCATGGAAGCGGAGACGCCGATCGTCCTCTTCGCTACGCATTTCCACGAGCTGGTCGAGCTAGCCGACGAGTGGCCGCGTGTGACCAACTATCACGTTACCGCCATCGAACACCCGCAGCGCGGCGGGGAGCCCGTCTTCTCGCATCGCGTTCTCCCGGGATCGACCGACCGCTCCTTCGGGATTGAGGTCGCGCGCATGGCGGGGCTGCCGGCCAGCGTGGTGGAGCGCGCGCGGTCACTGGCCGACGAGCTGCTGGGCCGCACGCCGCTGGAGCGCGCCGTGCCGCTGCGGAAGAACTTGGCGCGTGAGCGTGCCGGCGTGCCGCGCCGCCAATTGGACTTCTTTCAATGAGCATTCATGGCTTGCATGAATGCGCTCCCGGAGGGGCTCTCGAGGGAGAGGGTTCCCGCGAACGGAGCGCAGCGGAGTGAGTGGGATAAACATTCATGGCTTGCATGAATGCGCTCCCGGAGGGGCTCTCGAGGGAG
>SCQY01000338.1 GCA_004298665.1 bacterium
GCGGCAGACTACCGCGGACCCTTCGGCGACTCTTTGAGATTGAGTGGGATGCCCGCGATCATCAGAAAAACTTCGTCGGCTACTTCAGCCAGGCGCCGGTTGGTCTGGCCGTTGAGTTCGGCGTAGGCGCCGACGCTGGGCAGGGCATTGGTCGCCCCCATCGAGAGCTCGTCGCTCACCACGATCAGCGTCCGTTCGTTCCGCGCATACCAGTTCAAGAGGCCGGCCACTTCGGCATCGACTTTCTGCTCGACCTCGGGGTCGGCGCGCTCGGCCAACTTCTCACGCGAGCGCGCGCGCAGCACGACGTTGGCGATGGCCCCGGAGAGCGAGTCGAGCAGCACGATCGGTTCGGCGGGTACGTCCTTCGCCAGCGCACGCCCGATGCTGGTACCCACCTCGAGCGTACGCCATGCTTGCGGACGGCGCGCGCGATTGCGCTGAATGCGCAGGCGCAGCGTCTCGTCCACCGGCGAGCCGGTCGCGACGAAGACCACGCCGCCGCCGATCGAGGCGGCCAGCTTTTCGGCGAACTCGCTCTTGCCGCTGCGCGCGCCGCCCAGCACCAGCACGAACTTCTTCAACGCCTTACCTCCTGCATCAGAGCCCTTCCAGATGGCTGCGGTCGTTCAGCGCTCGTATCGACGCCGTCTCGCCGTCGAGCTCGATCTCCGTGATGCCGGCGGGATCGACATGAATGGGCGAGGGGCCGTCACCAAGCTTCATCAAGCGCCGAACCAGTGCGTGGATCACGCCGCCGTGAACGACCAGGAGCAGTGCGTCGTCCGCTCCCGCTTGCGTGCGGTGGCGCTGGAAACCGCGCGCGACGCGGGCGTCGAACTGCGCCCACGTCTCGCCGCCGGGGGGCGCCAGCAGCGTATGGCGATGAAAGTCGGCGGCTTCATTGGGCCAGCGCTCGGCTACCTGGTCGAACGTCAGGCCCTCCCAGACGCCGAAGTTCATCTCGCGCAGATCGGGCTCCAGGCGCAGCGTGGGCGGCTGAGCCATCTCGGCGAGGATGGTATCCGCCGTTTCGCGCGTACGCCGCAAGTCGCTAGCCACGCAGAGCACGAAACGCTCCGCGTGCAGACGTTGCCCAACGGAGCGCGCCTGCCGCCGTCCCGCCTCGGAGAGCATCACGTCCGTCTGCCCCTGAAAGCGCCGCGCTGCGTTCCACTCGGTGATGCCGTGGCGCACCACGACGACTCTCACGACTGCAGCCGCTCCACGACCCGAACCAGCCACGCCAATCCCTCGGCGACGCGTGGTCCCGGCACTTCGAGCCCCACGTTCGGCGGCACCTGATAGACGCGTCCCTTGCGCACGGCACGCAGATCGCTCCAAGGCGGCCGCGCCAGCAGCGGCTTCACGTTCACTTCCGCGGCAACGATCAGCGCGTCGGGCTGATCGGCCAAGAGGCGCTCGGCTGAGTAATTCGGGTAGGGCAGTCTGTTCTCGACGACGTTACGTGCCCCCGCCATGACCAGCAGCGAGTCGATGTACGAGCCGCGGCCCACCGTGTAGATCGGCGAGACATCGAGCACCACGAAGAGCCGCGGACGCACGCGAAACGCAGCGCCCTTCTTCTTGAGCTCGCCGACGCGCGAGCGCAGGCGTTGCTCAACGTTGCCCGCCGCGTCGACGCGCCCCGTGAGGACGCCCAACTCGCCAAGCGTCGCGTAGATATCTTCATAGCGGTCGTCTTTCATGAGAAACGCCGGGACCTTGGCGCGCTCCAAGCCGCGTGTGCGCGCGGCATCGGACGGCAGCCCAACCACGAAGTCGGGACGCAGCGCGAGGATTTTCTCCGTGTTGATCCACGAGGCGGCATCGATGACCGGCACGGCACGGGCCTGCGGCGGATAGGCGGTGTATGCCGACGTGCCGACCACCTGCTCTCCGGCACCGATGGCGAACAACTCTTCGGTCAGCGAGGGCGCGAGCGAGACGATGCGCTTATGCTGCTCGTCCGCGTAGACGTTCGGCGCCGGTGCTTGCCGGGCGCATCCGACGACGGTGAGCGCCAGCACCGCGGCCAAGACCGCCATCCGTTTCATCGCCGCTGGAGTTGTACGCGAGAGGAGGGGCCGCCTGCGGCTCGAACTGCTGGCCTCGGCTCGAAACGTGGGAACTCGGTGCAATGCCGAGACGGTCGCGCCACTGTAAGCGGGGAGTCGCCGCATCGCCACTGTGCCCGGGGGGCGCGGGAAGGCAGCGGCAGACGACGTCGATCCGCGAGTCAGGATACCACGTGGGAGCTCTGATCACACTCATTCCTCGCGCAAAGGAAGGACGTATGTATCTCTTCATGCTGGCTGCGGTCCTCGCAGCCGCTCCCACCCCATCTCCCTCGGCGACTCCGCTGAAGGTCATCGAGACGATCGTCACGAGCGACCGCCGCGCCGAGCCCCTCGATCAAACCAGCCGCCCGACGTTCGTCGTCAGCCGCGCTCAAATGGAGGCGCGCGGCGATCGCTCCGTCGCCGAGGCGCTGCGCGGACTCCCCGGCATCGGCATCACCAGCTATGGGCCCTTCGGCGCCCAGTCGACCGTGGGCATTCGCGGCGCGAGTGCAGCTCAGACGCTCGTGCTGCTCGACGGCACGCCCATCGCCACCGCCTCCAACGGCCTGCTCGATCTCGGCACGCTCTCCACTTCCGGGATCTCGCGCATCGAAGTGGTCGAGGGCGGCGTCTCCACGCTCTACGGCACGGCGGCCGTGGGCGGCGTGATCAACATCATCACCGACGTCCCGCGCGGCGCATACGTCGCCGCCTCCAGCGGTTCGTACGGGGCACGCGATCTGCGTGCCGCTGTCGGCAACGGGCGCCTAGGCGTCGTCTTCGAACGGCGCCTCGCCGTCAACGACTACCCGTATCCCGCACTGGACGGCTTCCCAGCCGGCACGCGCAGCAACGACGATGCGCAGTCGACCGCCGTGCGGATTTCGTACGCAACACCGCTCGAAGGGCTGTGGCGCCTGCGCGGCTCGCTGGGCAGCAGCGCCGTCTCGATCGGCGTCCCCGGATCGCTGAGCTACCTCTCGCCGCAGGCGCGTCAGTTGACGTCGTTCGACGAAGGACACGTCGAAGCGCAGCGTTCCGGCGCACGCTCGCTGCTCTCCCTCACGCTCTCCGGGTCGCATCAGTCGTTACCCTACCGCGATCCGTCGTTCGGCGGTGAGAGCGCAACCTACGACGGTCGTGCGCAGATCGCCATCAAGGACGTGATCGGCGGCGAGCACACCACGCTGGTTGCCGGTGTCGACCTCGCACGCGAAAGCATGCTCTCCGATCTCGGCGCAAACGCCATTCCACCCGCGCCTGCGCAGTTTACCGCGAACGCCTCGCAGGTGGGTGCGTACGCGCAGCAGAGCTGGACGCTGCGCAGCGGGACGCGCCTCTTCGCGGGCGTGCGCGGCGAGCATGATACGCCGAGCGGCGGTATCGTCGCCCCGGAGATCGGTGCGCTCCTGCCCATCGGCACCTTGCGCCTGGCCGCCAACGTCGATGAATCGTTCCGCGTGCCGACCCTGATCGATCTCCACTATCCGGGCTACTCCAATCCCAACCTGCACCGCGAGCACTCGCGTAACGCCGACTTCACGCTCGAAGCACCGCAGCTGCTCGGCGGAGCCTCGCTGGGATGGTTCGGCCGCCACGCCGATGACCTCATCCAGCTCGACCAGAACTTCATACCCCAGAACATCCAGCATGCCGAGATCGACGGATTGACGGCTACGCTACGGACCAAGCCCTTCAATGCCTTCGTCGCAAAACTCGACGTCACCGATCTCTATCGCGCGCTCGACACGACTCCGGGCGCCGATGCAGCACGTCTGCGCTTCGAGCCGGTCCTGCAAGTAGCATTGGCACTCGAGCGCCCCTTCGTCGGCAACGCGCCCGCATTCGGCATCCGCGCACAGATCGTGGGGCCGCACGTCGACTACTTCACTGCTTCGAACGGCATGGCAGCGCCCATCGACGCCTACGCCAGCGTCGACGCCTACCTGCGCATGCACCTGGCACACGACGCACTATTGACGCTGCGCGCGCGCAACCTCGGCAACGAGGGCTACGAGACCCTCTACGGCTATCCAGCGGCGGGGCGCACGTACGAGCTCGATATCTCGACGAGGTAGGGTGCGCCGCGCCGCCGGCGGGGAGGTCGCGGCACGCGCGAAGCCCGAACTCCCATCGTAATGTCGACACTGGCCACGCAGGACGATGCCCCCGGACGTCCGGGAATCCGGCCGACCTGGAGCAGCAGCGCGAAGGATGCCGTCGGCACGGCACTCGGCGGCTCGCGCATCTGGTTCACGCTGGGCTTCGGGATCGTCAATGAAGTCTTCTTTCCGCACGTCGATCGTCCTCAGATCCGCGACTTGGGATTCATCGTCGCGGACGGCAAGCGCTTCTGGGTGGAAGTGAAGCGCCTGGACTCCTACACGCTCGAGACGCCCGGTCCCGGCATCCCGGCCTACACGATCACCCACAAGCACGCGCGCTTCACGCTGGAGTTGCGCATCTGCCCCGATCTCAAACGCGACGCGCTGCTCATCGAAGCGAATCTCACGGGTGACGAAGAGCTGCGTCTCTACGCGCTGCTCGCTCCCCACGTTGACGGCCTCGGCGAAGAGAACCGTGCGTGTGTGGCCACGCACGCACGCTGGCGCGCGCTCTCCGCCTCCTGCAACGGCACCACCCTGGCGCTCCTGGCGATGGACGACGAGGGACGCGACGTGTGGGGGCGCATCAGCTGCGGCTACGTCGGCGTCAGTGACGGCTGGCAAGACTTCGCGCGCAACGGCGCGATGACGTGGATCTATCCCTCGGCGGGACCCGGCAACGTCGCGCTCATCGGCGAGATCCTAGCACGCCATGCGCATCTTTCTTTGAGCTTCGCGCGCGGCCCCGAGGAGGCGATCGTGCTGGGCACGAGCAGTCTCTCCGGCGGCTGCGAGGAGAATTGGCACCAGTACGTCGAGGAGTGGCAGCACTGGCACCAATGGGCATTGGGACACTCGTCCTTCGCGATCGAACACGATGCTGAGATCCAGCGCGAAGTCGCCGTCTCGGCGATGGTGCTCAAGACGCATCAAGACAAAGTATACGCGGGTGCCACCGTCGCCAGCCTCTCCATTCCCTGGGGTCAGAGCCGCACGGACGGAGGCGGTTATCACCTGGTCTGGGCACGCGACCAAGTCGAGGCGGCCGGCGCGCTGCTGGCCATCGGCGCCTACCGCGACGCGCGTGACGTTCTGCGCTACTTGATCGCAACGCAGCAGCCGGACGGCCATTGGTACCAAAACCAATGGCTCGACGGGACGCCATACTGGCAGGGTATCCAACTCGACGAAGTCGGCTTCCCGATCGTTCTCGCCGCCGCGCTCAAAGAACACGGCGCGCTGCGCGGGATGTTCGTCGACGAGATGGTGCGGCGCGCCGCCTCGTTCATCGCACGCGAAGGTCCGGTCACGGAACAAGACCGCTGGGAAGAGGATTCGGGGCTCAATCCTTTCACGCTCGCCGTCTGCGTGGCCGCGCTGGTCTGCGCAGCGGAGTTCCTCGACGAGCCCGCGCGCTCGTATGCGCTGGAGCTAGCCGATCACTGGAACGCGCGCATCGAGGATTGGACCTACGTCGAAGAGACGCCGCTGGCCGTGCGCTTGGGCGTGCCCGGCTACTACGTGCGTACGGCGCCCTTGGAGGCGCGCGACGCGCGCGCCGCTCTCTGCTCCACGGTGCCGATCAAGAACCGCCCGGCCGCCGAGGGAAGCGCCACAGCCGACGAAGTCGTGGGTTTGGAGTTCCTCGAGCTGGTACGCCTGGGCTTGCGCAAGGCCGCCGATCCAAAGATCGTTGCCAGCGTGAAGGTCGCCGACGCGCTGCTGCGCACCGATCTACCCACCGGGCCCTCCTGGCACCGCTATCCCGGCGACGGCTACGGCGAGCACGAGGACGGCTCCGCCTTCGACGGCACCGGCATCGGGCGCGCCTGGCCGCTGCTCACCGGCGAACGCGGCCACTACGCGCTGGCGGCCGGCGAAGATCCCATGCCTTACCTGCGGGAGATGGCGGCCACCGCCAGCCGCGGCGGGATGCTCCCCGAGCAGGTCTGGGACCGTCCCGCGATCCCTGAGCATGGCCTCTATCCCGGCCAGCCCACCGGCGGCGCGATGCCGCTGGTATGGGCGCACGGCGAGCTCATCAAGCTCGCGGCGAGCTGCGCGCTGGGGCGCCCATTCGACCGTCCCGCAGCCGTCTGGCAACGCTACGGCGGCGTCGTCCCCAGCATCAATTGGCGCTCCTGGCGCTTCAACCACCGGCGCGCAACCGTAGAGCGCGGCAGGATACTGCGCATCACCCTGCGCGATCCGGCGATGGTGCGCTACACCACCGACGATTGGCAGACACAGCATGACGTCGAGACGCGCGACACCGGGCTGGGCATCCATCTCGTGGAGATCGCCACCGAACCGCTCGAGCCCGGAGTTGCGATCACCTTCACGTTCCGCTGGCGCGAAAGCGGAACGTGGGAGGGCGAGAACTTCAGCGTTCGCGTCGTTGCGTAGGGGGCAGGCTGTAGGTCGCCGTGTGGTGCGTGAGCAGCGTGCCTTCGTCGTCGACGCAAGAGGCCGTCGCCTCCGCTAATCCGTCGTGCACGGCGATGATGCGCGCCGTGCAGATCACGCCACGGCGCACGGCACCGTGCAGGAAGTTCGTGGTCATCTCGCTGGTCACGGCCATGCGCACGGGGCCGATGATCGTCATCAGCGCCACCCACACGGCGGCATCGGCGAGCGCCATATAGATCGGGCCGCTGACCAGATCTCCCGGCCGCAGGAAGAGCTCGTCGAAGGGCGCCTCCATCACGCACAGGCCCGTCGCCAGCTCGCGCACGGAGAAGGCGAAGAGGCGCGCCAACGCCAGCTCCCCCAACATCTCTTGGGCCCGATCGCGGGTGATGGCGAGCGCCGTTCTCTCTTCCCTCATCCGTCTGGGTTCGCGAAGGCCACGACGCGTCCATCCGGCCGCCGCTGGACGTCGATGCGCACCCCGTAGGCAGTACGCAGCAGAACCTCGTCCAGCGCTTCTTCCGGCGTACCGCACCGCAGCAGGCGCCCCGCGCCGAGCAAAGCGATGCGGTCCGCGAAGGCGGCGGCGAGATTGAGATCGTGAAGCACCACAACCGCCGCATGCCCCTGCGCAGCGAACGCGCGCACCAGCCGGAGCGCTTCGAAGGCATGGCGCATATCGAGGTGGCTGGTGGGCTCGTCCAGCAGCAGCGTGCGCGCTCGCTGCGCCAGGGCCAGCGCGATCCAGACTCGCTGGCGCTCACCGCTGGAGAGCGCGTGGAACGGGCGCTCCGCGTGATGCGAAAGCTCCGTGCGCGAAAGAGCTTCGTCGACGGCTCCGGCATCTTCGGGATCGGGAGACCAGCGCCACCACGGACGATAGGGCAGGCGCCCCGCACTGACGAGTTCGCGCACCGTCACACCCTCGACGGCCGGCCCGTCGGCGGAGACCAGCGCCACCTCACGCGCGCGCGCTCGCGGCGCGATCGCTTGGAGCGCACGGCCATCGAGCACGACCTCGCCCTCCGCTGGAGCATGGAGGCCGGCCATAGCGCGCAGCAACGTGGTCTTCCCCACGCCGTTGGGGCCGACCAGCGCCAACACTTCACCCGGCGCGAGCGCGAACGAGACGCCGCGCAGGAAGACGCACGCGCCGTAGGCCAGCGCGGCGTTGCGAACTTCGATCACGCCGCCCTCCGATGGAAGGCCAAGTAGAGAAACGCCGGCACGCCCAGCAACGAGAGCAGCACGCCTAAGGGCAGCTCGATCGGCGGCACCAGCGCCCGCGAGAGCGCGTCTGCCGCGACGACGAGAATCGCTCCCGCCAGCGCACAGGCCGGGAGCATCCAGCGTGCGTCGCTCCCGACCATGCGGCGCGCCACGTGCGGAACGATCAAGCCGACGAATCCCACCATCCCCGAGATGCTCACAGCGGCAGCGGTGAGCAGCGCAGCAGATCCCACGATGCCCCAATGCGCGCGGTCGACGTTGACGCCCAGCGCACGCGCACGTTCCTCGCCCAGACGCAGCGCGTTGAGCGCCGGTGCCAACGCCAACGCCGCAGCGGCTCCGGCCAAGGCATAGAGCGCCGCCCACGAGAGCTCGGGCCAACTGCGCCCGGAGAGGCTTCCGCCCAGCCAGGCCAGGATGCCGAGCGAGGTACCCGTGGGGGGTGCCATCACGAGCACCAGCGTCACGACCCCGGCGAAGAGCGCTGAGAGCGAGACGCCGGCGAGGATCAGCCGCTCGGCGGAGATACCGCTCCCCGTGCGCGCCAACGCCGCCACGAGGGCTGCCGTAGCGAGCGCCGCCACGAAAGCCACCAAGGGCAGCGCCGGAAGCGCAAGACCGAAGACCAAAGCCACCGCGACGGCGCAGGCGGCACCGGCACTCGCTCCCGTGAGGTAGGGATCGACCAACGGGTTGCGCAGCATGCCTTGAAGGAGCGCTCCGGCCAGCGACAGAGCCGCCCCGACGAGGGCGGCCATCAGCACGCGCGGGAATCGCAGCATCCAGAGCACTTGGTCTGCTCCGCTCGCGCCGAAGGGATGGAGAGCCGCACGTGCAACGGCCGCGGGCGGGTAGCGCACCGCACCGACACCGGCCGCCACGGCAAGTGCGATGACGAAGAAGAGAGCGAGCGCACAAAGCGTCGCCGCGCGCCGTGACGACGAGTGGATGGCCGATACCATGGGCAAGGGGTTCGACAGGGGGCACCTCTGCTGCTCTCAGAACGTTATGCTGCTATCTGGCGCATCTGGAGGGCTGTTCGTGGTGCTGTCGTCCGTCCGTTACCTTTCGCTTGCGTTCCTCGCTGCAGGGACGCTGGGCCTGGCCGCCTGTGGCGGCGGAGGCGGAGGGGGAACGACCCCGAACCCGAGTCCCCGGCCGCCCAACATGATCAGCGGCTCCTGCCAGCCGCCGCCGGCGCCCGGAACGGGCAGCGCATACGCTCCCGGCGCGGCACGCACGTGGTGTCTCTCCATTGCCACGATCGGCACTTCCAACGTCACGTACGAGAATGTCGCTACGACCTTGCTCGCGCAGAGTACGCACCTCAACGTTTGGGTCGACGACGCCGACCAAGGCCAGCTTACCCAGACCCAGTGGCAGCAGATCGCGACGGATTTCAACGCGATCTACCCGTTGGATACGCAGTATTTCGGCAACACGACGTTCCCCTGGCTCGGCCAGCAATCGCAGTACACGTTCAGCGAGTGCGACAACAACGGCAACGCGCTGGCGACCAATCAGTACGTGAACCAGCCGAACTTCTCCGACGGCAACAACAACGGCTACGGCCCGCAGATCGACATGATCGTCACCGACAAGCTGGGTTCGGGCGAAGGCGGTTACTTCAACGCGCTCGATCTCGTCTCGAACGCATCGGCGCGCTGCGCGCAATCCTACTCCAACGAGGCGCAGGCCTTCTTCGCCGAGGCGCCGGGATCGATGCCGCAAGCGTTCTACCTGAACGGCGACGCGCTGCGCACCCAGGCCCACGAGTTCCAGCATATGCTCCACGCCATCAACAAGACGTACACGATCTTCGCTCGGCAAGGCGGGCCGGAGATTCAGGATCCCTCCTGGATCGACGAAGGGTTCTCGATGCTGGCCGAGGACCTGGCCTATCCCTCCACTCCGGGCCCCAGCGGCGATCCCATCCGCTACGCCTTCGCCTACGTCAACGCACCTTCGAATTACTCGCTGACCTCGTTCGAAGGACTCGATTGCGCACCAACGGCGACGTCGACGAACTGCCCGCTGTCGATCTACAACTACACGGCGGGAAACTATGGCGCCGCCTATCTTTTCTGGCGCTGGGTGCTGGACGAGAAGGGACCCAGCGTCCTCAAGCAGATCATCGCCAATGCTGACGTAGGCCCCAACGGCAGCGGCGTCAACGAAGTACTATCGGCCACGAGCTACTCTTCGTCCCCGCAGCTGTTCGACGACTTCGAGATGGCCGTCGCCGCGTCGCAGAAGTATGGACCGGCGGGCATCTATGCCTATACGCTCAATCCAAACGGCAATCAGGTTGCCTTCGACGACAGCTACGGCAGCTATACGATCCCCTCGCCCTGCCAGCAGCCCAACCCCGAAAAGAACGTCATCTGCAACCTCGCCAACAATACGGCGACCTTCATGTTCCCCGGGCCCCAGCCGCCATCGTCGCTGAGCGGGGGCAGCCTCTCCGCCACGACCGGCTCGCAGACGCTTTCGCTCTACGCGGGGTCGGCCAACTTCATTCCCATCAGCGGGACGACAACCGGACAGGATAGCTTCAGCGCGTTCGATACGTCGGGAGGCGCCGGCATCGTCGGCGGCTACGCGGCGCAGACCGCCATGACCTCGGTGAGCGAATGCGCGCCGGTGAGCAACAAGATCGGCTGTACGGTCACCGGCAACCCGATGCCCACGAACGTGCTCTTCGTGGCGGGCATGGGGAACCCGCCGGCCAACTCCGGTCCGGGCACACCAACGCTGGCACAGTATGCCATCACGCTCGCCGCTCAGGCCGGCGGTACGCCGCCCGCTTCGATCACCGGCCCAGCCTCCAGCGCGCGCCTGCCGCAAGCGACGCGCCCACGCGCCATGGGCGACGGCTTCCTGCGCGCGGATCGCCCGGCGGCCGTCGGCCAGAAAGCGCTCTCGCGCCTGTTCGGCCGCGGAGTGATCCACACGACGCTTCTCCAAGGGCTGCACCGCCGCTAGCGCCATGACGAATACGGTGGGGGGTGCCAAAGGTCGAACACCCCCTGCCCCAGCCTATCGGAATGTCCAAATGCCTTCGGCACGGGCGCGTCATACTCTCATGCGTAAGGCCCTTACCAGGAGGTATTATGATCGTTGGAGAGCGCAGTGCGGCCAAACCGAGCAACGGTAAACCGATCGCTGCCGCAAAGGATGTCGTGGAGTTCATCAAACGCCACGGGATCAAGATGGTTGACTTCAAGTTCGTCGACGTGCCGGGAATGTGGCAGCATACCACGCTTCCTGCCGACCAGGTAGACGAGGGTACCCTCAGCAACGGCATCGGCTTCGACGGCTCGAGCATCCGCGGCTTCCAGTCGATCCACGAGTCCGACATGATTCTCAAGCCGGACGCCGCGACCGCGCAACTGGACACCTTCCGCCAGGTCCCCACGCTCTCACTGATCTGCGATGTCTGGGATCCCATGAAGGGCGCGTGGTACGAGCGCGACCCGCGCTTTATCGCACGCCGCGCGGAGGAGTACGTCAAGAAGATCGGCGTCGCCGACACGGCCTACTTCGGACCCGAGGCGGAGTTCTACGTCTTCGACAAGGTTTCGTACGACAACGAGCAGCACACCGTCGGCTACTCCGTCGATTCGGAGGAGGCGCACTGGAACAGCGGCGTCAACGGCGATCAGCACAAGGGCTATACGATCCGTCCCAAGGAAGGCTACTATCCGGTCTCGCCCAACGACAAAGGCGCCGATCTGCGCGCCGAGATGGCGCTCGTACTCAAGGAGTGGGGCGTCGACGTCGAGATGCATCACCACGAAGTGGCTACCGGCGGCCAGGCGGAGATCGACTTCCGCTTCAACACGCTGCTGAAGACGGCCGACAATCTGATGACGTTCAAGTACGTCGTCAAGAACGTCGCCGCGCGTAACGGCAAGACGGCGACCTTCATGCCTAAGCCGCTCTTCGGCGACAACGGCTCCGGGATGCACGTGCACCAGTCGCTCTGGAAGGGCGGCAAGCCGCTCTTCTACGACGCAAAGGGTTACGCTGAATGCTCGCAGATGATGCTTTACTACATCGGCGGGCTGCTGACGCACATCGATGCGTTGCTGGCCTTCTGCGCCCCAACCACCAATTCGTACAAGCGGCTCGTGCCGCACTACGAAGCGCCTGTGAACGTGGCGTTCTCCGCGCGCAACCGCTCCGCTGCGATCCGCATCCCCATGTTCTTCCAGGGAAATCCGAAGGCTAAGCGTCTCGAGTTCCGTCCGCCGGACCCAACCGCCAACCCCTACCTGGCCTTCGCCGCGTGCCTGATGGCCGGCCTCGACGGCATCAAGCGGAAGATCGATCCCGTGAAGGCCGGCTTCGGCCCCTTGGACGAGAACATCTACGAGCTCCCCGCGCAGGAGGCGGCGAAGATCCGCAGCGTCCCCGGCTCGCTGCGCGAATCTCTGACGGCGCTCGAGAACGATCATGCCTTCCTCACCGAAGGCGGAGTCTTCAGCGAGGACTTCATCCGCTTGTGGATCGACTATAAGGTCGAGCGTGAGCTGCGCCCAGTGGAGATCCGCCCGCATCCCTACGAGTTCTTCCTGTACTATGATATCTAACGCGCGCGTCTCTTCGCGCGGCTCGTCGTCGCTCATCGCTCAAGTACCGTAAATGTACGCATCGCTCTTCGCTCCTGGAGCCATGCGAAGATCCATCGCGCTTCTTCTTGTGCTGGCGGCGTGGATGACGCTGCCAGCCGCGGCGGCGGCCTCTAACGATCCGCGGCCAGCCGATCTCGCCGTGCCTCGCTACGATCACGTCATCGTAATCGTCGAGGAGAACGAAGGCTACGGCGCCATCATCGGCAACCGCAATGCCCCCGCCATCACGGCGCTCGCGCACGAGTACGGGAGCGCCATCCGCTTCTCCGCCGAGACCCATCCCAGCGAGCCCAACTACGTGGCGATGATCGGCGGCGATACGTTCGGCATCCAGGACGACGACGCGTTCTATTGCACGGCGCAGCGTATGGACGAGCACTGCGGCAACGCGAACAAACCAGGCTACGCCGATCACACGATCGACGCGCCGAGTCTGCCTTCCCAGCTGGAGAGGGCGGGCCTCACCTGGCACGGGTACTTCGGCGCCTTCGACCCAGCCGCTCCCGAGGCGGTCTTCAGCGCCGCCGCTGCGAATCGGCCCGCGGCGCTCTACGCCTCCAAGCACAATCCGTTCATGAACTTCCGCGCGCTGCGCGGCGAGCCGTCGTTCAGCAGTCACATCGTGCCGCTCGATCGGCTCCAGCGAGATCTCGCCTCGTCATCGCTGCCGAATTTCGCCTTCGTGGTTCCCGATCAGTGCGACGACATGCACGGCTTACGGCCAGGACCACATGTTCCCGCCGATTGCGCGAGCACCAACCGTCAGTTGCGCATCGCGCGCGGCGACGCGCTGGTGGGACGCCTGATGCGTGCCATAACAGCTTCACCGGCGTGGAATTCTTCCGCCAACGTAGCCGTGGTGCTAACCTTTGACGAGAGCGAAGGGACGCGCTTCACCGATCGGAACGGCGGCTCGATTCCCACGATCGTGGCCACCAACCACGGTCCGCGTGCGCTAGCCGATCCCACGCCGTACAACCACTACGCGCTGCTGCGCACCATCGAGGACGCCTTCGGCATCCACGCCTATTTGGGGCGCGCCGGAGACTGGAGCGGCGGAGTGCGCCCGATGACCCGCCTCTTCGCACGCTAGTCGACTCGCAACGCCTCCCGCAGCAGCGTCAACAACGCCGTAGCGGCTCCCGAGAGCTGCCGGCCCTGCCGCCACGCGATGCCGACCGTACGCAGCAGCGTCTGCGGGGCGACGGCGATTCGTACCACGCGAGGCGCGGCGAGCTCGGCAAGATGACGCGGGAGTATCGTCACGCCTAAACCCTCCGCCGCAAGC
>SCQY01000339.1 GCA_004298665.1 bacterium
CTTGCCGGCGTAGAGCAGTGGTACGTTCCCAGCGTCGAGCAGGTCGTGGCCAAGGCCAAGGAAGCCATGCAAGCGGCATGAGCGATGCGGCAGGGTATCGCGACGTCATCGTCCCCGATATCGGCGAAGGGCTCAGCGAAGCCGAGATCGTCGAGTGGCTCGTCGCCGAAGGCGACGAGGTACGCGAGGATCAGCCGGTCGTCTTGATCTCCACGGAGAAGGCAAGCGTCGAGCTGCCTGCACCCGTCCACGGCATCGCGCGCGAGATGACCGCCCTTGCGCCAGGGACACGCGTGCCCGTAGGCACGCGCTTGATGCGCATCGAGACCGTGGGCGAGCCCGCACGCGAGAAGCGAGACGCCGTCCTCGCCGCCCCTCGAACGCGTCGCCTGGCCTCCGAATTGGGCATCGCCCTCGAATCGATCGTTGGCAGCGGGCCGGAAGGGCGGATTCTAGACGACGACGTGCGCGCAGCGGCCGACGGGTATCCCGCCGAGCACAGCGAGCCGCTCTCTCCGATGCGGCGGCGTATCGCGGACGTGACCGCGGCCTCTTGGCGCGAGATCCCCCACATCACGGAGTTTCGCGAAGTCGACGCGAGCACGCTCGTTCAAGTACGAGAGCGGCTGCGGGGCAACTTCGAGTCCCAAGGCATCCACCTCACCTATCTCCCGCTTCTCGTCAAGGCCCTCGCCTCCGCGCTCACAAGGCATCCGCGCTTCAACGCGACGCTCGACCTACGGCGCGATCGGATCGTCTTCAACGACTCCTTGAACATCGGTATCGCGGTAGGCACGGAAGATGGGTTGCTCGTACCGGTGCTCCGCGATGTCGAGCGGCTAACGCTCGCGAAGATCGCCCGGGGGATCGGCGAGCTTGCTGATGGGGCGCGCAAGGGGACCCTCTCGCCCGCGATGGCCGGCGGGGGCACGTGCACCGTCTCAAACTTCGGCAGCTATGGGACGTGGCTAGGAACCCCCATCATTCGCGCACCCGAAGTTACCATCGTCGGCTTCGGAAGGATTCGCGACGCAGTGGTTGCCGTGAACGGCGCGCCGGCCGTGCGCCCCATGCTTCCCATCGCCGTCGCAACGGATCATCGCCTCAACGACGGCAGCCACCTGGCGGCGTTCGTCGATGAGCTCGAGCGCTGCTGCCGAGAAACGGAGGAATGATGGCTTTCTCGACGCTCGCGTACATGGAGCGGTACGACTACGAGAATCTCCTGGTCTGCCAAGATCGCTCCGTAGGACTCAAGGCGTTCATCGCCATTCACGACACGACGCTCGGGCCGGCAACGGGCGGATGCAGAATGTGGCCGTACGCCTCCGAAGACGAGGCGATCGAGGACGCGCTGCGGCTGGCCAGAGGCATGACCTATAAATACGCCGCCGCCGGCGTCAATCTCGGCGGAGGCAAGGCGGTGATCATCGGAGATCCGCGCACCCAGAAGACGGAGGCGCTCTTCCGCACCCTCGGCCGCTTCATCAACCGCCTCGGCGGAGCGTACATCACGGGAGAGGATGTGGGCACGACGCTGCGCGAGATGGAATACATGCGCATGGAGACGCCCTACGTCGTCACGCTGCCGCGCGCATGGGGAGGCGCCGGACCGATTTCCGCGGCAACGGCGCTCGGCGTGCTCGAAGGTATGCGGGCCGCGCTGCAATGGGTCTTCGGCAACGACGATCTCGAGGGGCACAGCGTTGCGCTTCAAGGCCTCGGAGCCGTCGGCTCTGAGCTGCTTCCCATGCTCATCGAGGCGGGGGCGCGAGTCATCGTTGGCGATATCGACCAGGAGAAAGTCGCGCGTGCGACGGCCTCCTTCGACGTGGAGGTCGCGCCGGATCTTTCGCGCATGCACGCGCTGGACGTCGATGTCTACTGTCCTTGCGCTCTGGGCGGTACCATCAATGACGACACCGTCGAGGAGCTCGCCTGCCGGATCGTCGCAGGGTCCGCCAACAATCAGCTCTATGACGAAAGCCATGGCGCTCGCCTCAAAGAACGCGGGATTCTCTACGCGCCCGACTACATCATCAACGCGGGCGGGACGATCTTCGATACGGACCGGCTGCTGCCCGGAGGGATGAATCCCGAGCGGGCGATGGAGAACGTCCGCCGGATCGGCGCGACAACCGAGAGCATCTTCCGCACAGCCGAGGACGAAAACATACCGACCAATATCGCCGCCGATCGCTTCGCGGAGCGCCGCATCACGTCGGTCGCGCGAGCAAAAGCCGTGGACCGCGCCTTCACTCCAGAGATGAGGTAGGGACATGGGCGAGATGCGAGGCCTGTCCGGGAAAGCAGCCGTGGTCACGGGTTCGAGCTCGGGAATCGGTAAGGCGATCGCGCTGCGGCTCGCGAGCGAAGGAGTACGCGTCGTCATCAACTCGCGGATGCAGGGGCGGGCGCAATCCGTGGCTGACGAGCTCAGCGAGCGCGGGTTCGATGCGCTAGCCGTGGCAGCCGACATCGCCAAGCCGGAGGAGGCGCAGCGGCTGGCCGAGGCTTGCCTGGAGCGCTTTGGCCGCCTGGACATTTGGGTAAACAATGCCGGGACCAACGCCATCGCTCCATCGATCGAGCTGGAGGCCGATGCCTATCGCGCGGTCATCGACGTGAACCTCAACGGCGTCTTCTTCGGATCGCAAGCCGCCGGCCGCGTCATGGTGCCTCAGCGCAGCGGCGTCATCATTCAAATTGGCTCGATCTTCGGAGAGGTCGGGATGCCCATGCGCGCCGCGTACTGCTCGGCCAAGCACGGGCTCGTTGGGCTGACGAAGGTCCTGGCGAGCGAATGGGCGCCGCATGGGGTTCGCGTTCTCGCCGTGGAGCCCGCCTATATCCGAACGGCCCTCGATCAGCAGGATCAGCAAACCGGCGATTATAGCAACGCTGACATCGAACGGCGCACGCCGATGCGACGCTATGGAACAGTTGAGGAGGTCGCAAGCGTGGTGGCGTTCGCAGCCTCAGACGAGGCGACCTATCTCACCGGCATATCAATTCCCGTCGACGGAGGCTGGATCGCCTACGGCGGCTGGTAAGTGATCGTTACTCACGTATGACAACGCACGGGTTACGCCTAGCAGAAGGGACTACACGATGCGACATTCCAGATTCACGATACGTGCCGGCATCATCGCCTTAACCGCTCTGCTCTTCGGGCCGTTCATGGCGGCCCCGGGCAGCGCCGCCGGCGACGCCATCAAGATCGGCGTCCCGGTACCGCTCTCCGGCAGTTATGCCAATGCCGGCATCGACATTCTCAACGGCGCGAAGCTGGCGGCGGAGCGCATCAACGCAAGCGGCGGCATCAACGGGCAGAAGATCGAGATCGTCCCCGAGGATGACGCCTGTGACGCGCAGACCGCCGTCCAGGCGGCCCAGAAACTCATCGACGAAGGGGTCGTGGCAGCCGCGGGCGGATACTGCTCGAGCGCTTCCCTCCCGGAGCTCACGACCTTTCACCGGGCAAACATTCCATTCGCTCTGGATGCCTCGACGAATCCGCAGCTCACCGAGATGGGCTACGACAACGTCGTTCGTACCATCGGACGTGACGACGAGCAGGGCCCCTTTGCCGCGAACTTCATCGCCAACGCTCTTCATGCGAAGACGGCTGCCGTCATCCACGACAACACGACGTACGCCAAAGGCTTAGCCGACAACACGGTCAGCGCGCTCAAGACGTCCGGCGTGCGCGTGGTGTACGACAACGCCGTCACGCCGGGACAGGCCGATTACACCCCTACGCTCACGCGCGTGGCCGGGCTCAATCCCGACGTCATCTACTATACGGGGTACTTCTCCGAGGCCGGCGTCCTGGTCAAGGAGGCGCGGCAGCTTCACATGAAGGGAACCTTCATGGGTGGCGATGCGACCAACGATCCGACGCTGATCAAGACCGCTGGATCTGCGGCGAACGGGATGATCATCACCACCTCGCCATTGGCGCAATTCATCAGCGGGGCCCACGGATTCGTCCAGCAATATGAGAAAGCCTATGGGCACGCGCCGGGACCGTATTCCGTCTACGAATACGATGCAGTCGGCGTCATGGCGCAAGCGATACGAAACGCCAAGTCTACGAAGAGCGACAAGATCATCGCTGCCCTGCATCAGATCAAGAACTATCACGGCCTCACGGGCGAGATCGGCTTCAACGCGAAGGGCGATCGCACCAAGCCCGCCTATATCACCATCATTGTCAAGAACGAGCAGTTCGTTCCCTACCAACAGTTGAACGCGGCCGGCAAGTGGGTCGTCGCCAAGTAGACGCGGCGAAGGCTTAGCTGTTCCCGGAGGGCTGGTGGAGACCGCGTTCGGATCACCAGCCCTCTGCTTTCAGAAGGACGGATGAAGCGTGAGCACCTTCTTTCAACTCGTGATCGAAGGCCTGACCATCGGCTCGTTTTACTCACTGGTCGCGCTCGGCTATACGATGGTCTACGGCATCATCCGCCTCATCAACTTCGCGCACGGCGATCTCTTCATGGTCGGCGCGTTCATCGGCTGGACGGTTCTAACCACCTTGGCCGCAACGCACGTGCCGTGGGGATTGGGCTTGCTGGCGGCGCTCGTGATCGCCATGCTGCTGACCGCCGTGCTCGGTGTCGCCATCGAGAAAGTAGCCTATGAGCCGCTGCTGCGCTCGTCACGGCTATCGATTCTCATCACGGCTCTGGGCGTCTCTCTTGCGCTCGAGAACGGCGTCTTACTGATCTACGGCCCGGGCTTCAACACCTATCCTCACTTGCTTACGCAAGCGGGATTCTCGATCGGCGGCGTTGAGATCAACGACGCGCAGATCGGCATGATGCTCCTGAGCTTCCTGCTCATGCTCGGCCTCTATATCTTCGTTCATCACACGTTCGTCGGAACCGCCATGCGGGCGCTGGCCGTAGATCAAGACGCCGCTCGGCTGATGGGCATCGACGTAGAGAACGTCATTCGGCTGACGTTCCTCCTTGGCGCGCTTCTGGCGGCCGCCGCCGGGGTGATGGAGGGCGTCTACTACACGCAGATAAACTTCTTCATGGGGTTCCTGCTGGGGCTTCGCGCCTTCACCGCGGCCGTGCTCGGCGGCATCGGCAACATTCCCGGCGCCATGGCGGGCGGGCTGCTCATCGGCCTCCTGGAGGCATTCGGCGCCGGCTACATCTCGTCGCGGTGGACAGACGTCTTCGTCTTCGCGGTCCTGATCATCGTCCTGGCCGTCAAGCCCACCGGACTGTTCGGCGAGCGCGTCGTGGAGAGAATGTAGGGCATGACGAACATCGCTGCGACGCGACGAGGAGTTCCATACGCCATCGCTGCGGCGTCGATCCTCGCGGTGGTCGTGCTGCCGTTCGTCAGCTCGAGCTACGTCATCGACGTCGCCACGACGATCATCACGTTCGCCGTGCTGGGTCTCGGGCTCAATATCGTCGTTGGGTACGCGGGACTTCTCGATCTGGGATACGCGGCATTCTTCGCGATCGGGGCCTATACCACGGCGCTGCTGGAGACGCTCGGCCACCAGCCGTTTTGGGTGACGCTGCCGTTCAGCATCCTCTTCGCCGCGATATCCGGCATCATCATCGGCTATCCGACGCTACGCCTGCGCAGCGATTACCTCGCGATCGTCACGCTTGGGTTCGGCGAAATTACCAGAATCGTCGCGACGAATCTGGGGATCACGGGCGGCCCGAACGGCATCTACGGCATCGCGAGCCCGACGTTCTTCGGGCATGCACTCGCCTCGCCGCGCGCGGTCTACGAGTTGGGACTCGGGTTTCTGGCTGTCGTTCTCGTGTTCACGAGCCGTCTGACCCGCACGCGCCTCGGGCGAGCGTGGATCAGCATTCGCGAGGACGAAACTGCCGCCGAGGCGATCGGCATCCCCACCCTCAAAGTCAAGATGCTGGCATACGTGATGGGGGCCGTCGTCGGAGGCTTTGGGGGAAGCTTCTTCGCGGCGCGCTTCGGCGCGATCGATCCGACGAGCTTCACCTACCTGCAATCGGTGACGATCCTCATCATCGTGGTGCTGGGCGGGATGGGAAGCACTCCAGGCGTCATGCTGGGAGCCGCCATCGTCGCCGGCCTTCCCGAGGCGCTGCGCTTTCTCCAGCTCTGGCGTGAATTCGTCTTCGCCATCGGCCTCGTCGTGCTGATGCTCGTTCGCCCTCAAGGCATGTGGCCGGCGCCGCTTCGCCGGCGCGTAACGTTACCGCCGCTGGCGGCGGAGGACGAGTCCCTCGTCCCGATCGCGGTCGAGCCTGGAACGAGCGACGTCTTACTCGAGGTCGACGGGTTGAGCCGCAACTTCGGCGGCGTCCGGGCGGTCAACGGGGTGCGGTTCGGCATCCGCCGCGGCGAGATCCTCAGCATCATCGGGCCGAACGGTGCGGGAAAGACCACCGTCTTCAATTGCCTGACCGGCGTCATCCGCCCAACCAGCGGCCGAATCTCCTGGCTCGGCTCGTCGATCGTGGGGCTCGCGCCCCATCGCGTCGTGGGGCTCGGCCTCTCTCGAACGTTTCAGGGAGTCCGTCTCTTCGCCAACATGACGGTGTACGAGAACGTGCTCGTGGGGATGGAGCCGCGCTACCGCACGTCGATTCCGGCCGCCGTGCTGGGCCTGCACGCGGCGAGCGAGGAGGACAGGCGCCATCTATTGAGCTGCCGGCGACTTCTGCGCTTCGTGGGCCTGGAGGAGCGCGCCGGCGAGCGCGCCGGCGATCTTCCGTACGGGGATCAGCGGCGCCTCGAGATCGCGCGCGCGTTGGCCAGCGAGCCCCGCTTGCTGCTGCTGGACGAGCCGGCGGCGGGGATGAACCCAACGGAAAAGCGCGACCTGATGGGTCTCATTCGCCGCATTCGCGATGGCGGGATCACCGTCGTGCTGATCGAGCACGATATGATGCTGGTGATGGGAGTCTCCGATCGCATCATCGTGATGGACCACGGCGAGGTCATCGCCGAAGGCACGCCGGCGGAAGTCCAACGCAACGACCGCGTGATCGACGCATATCTCGGCGATGACGAGCAAGAGACGGATGGGGAACTGCGGCAAGAGGAGCTCTCGGCATGGGACTCCTAGAGATTCGCGATCTCCACGTGGCGTATGGCAAGATCGAAGCCTTGCGCGGGATCGATCTCGACGTCGCTGAAGGCGAGATTGTCGCGCTCCTTGGGAGCAATGGGGCGGGGAAGACGACGACGCTGCGCACGATCTCCGGATTGCTCCGGCCGCGGTCCGGCCAGGTCTTGTTCGCGGGCACCGAAGTGAACCGTTTGCGCGCGCACGAGATCGTCGCGCTGGGCCTGGGACACGTTCCGGAGGGCCGGAGGATCTTCAGCTCGCTGACGGTGGACGAGAACCTCAAGCTCGGCGGCTTTCTTTTGCGCAAGAGACCTAACGAACTCACGCGACGCGCGCAATCGCTCTACGAAACGTTTCCGCGGCTCTACGAGCGCCGCACGCAACTCGCCGGGACGCTCAGCGGCGGAGAGCAGCAGATGCTGGCGATCGCCAGAGCACTGGTGCTCAAGCCGAAGCTCCTCATTCTCGACGAGCCTTCCATGGGTCTAGCGCCGAAGCTGGTGCACATGATCTTCAGCATCATCTCGAAGATCCGGGCGGAGGGCGTATCCATCCTCGTGGTGGAGCAGAACGCGCGCCAAGCGCTGAGAACCGCCGACCGTGCGTACGTTCTGGAAAGCGGCCGAATCGCACTTGCCGGACCTGCTCGCGAATTGGCGAGCGATAGACGCGTCCGCGCAGCCTACTTGGGCGGAGACGCGACCGCCGCCGGCTAGATCAGTGGAGCGTCGTGCACCGATCGCACCTGGACCGGCTGGGGAGAACGCCATCCGTCCAATAGCGCGGGGGGAACGTCGTAGACTTCGACGCCGAGCGGCTTACACGTCGCCAATGGATCGCCGCCGCCCGACTCGCCGTCCCATCCCCACGCCGAAAGGTCACCGCTGGGACACGCCGAGAGCGCGCACAGCACGTCGATCTCCGCGAAGAACTCGAGGTAGTCGCCCTTCTTGGCAGGGCTGGGCTCCATGAAGTAGATCTCGTGCACCGGGTCGAGCCCAGTCACCTGAAAGACGTTGAGCACGTCGTGGACGTCGAGCTCCGTGAGGTGGTACGGGGCTATGGCGCGAGTCAGGTTGTTATGGCACGTGACGTTGAAGTCCCGATCGTCCAAGAGCTTGTAGAGATAGGGATCGCAACGCGTGCCCAAGAGATCGTGACAGCGTCCCCCCGCGGGCGTGGGAGTTCTCGGAATGGTGTCTGCGATGAGCGTAACGAGCGGGCGCAGGTAGGGGAGGCACGACCAAAGGCGATCGTACGTAGTGACATGAGCGCCATGGATCTGCCGCGTGCGGGACGCCCAAAAGCGCTCGCGAGGATTGTGCAGATTCCAGATGTTGAGGTCGCCTACTTGGGGGCCCTCTACGGCCACGAGTCGACAGACTTGACCCGCCCGT
>SCQY01000340.1 GCA_004298665.1 bacterium
CCGCTTGCAGGGGAAACGGTAGGGTCCCAACGTATTGAGGTTGGCTCTTCGCGTCCGCCGCTCGAACGGGTGCAGGGAGAGCCGTCCCGAATGGTGTCGGCAACGCTCGGGGTGCCGCGCGTGTCTCAGAGATGGGGCGCCGTGGTTGCCCGATCATTTTATTGGAAAGGAGGGGAGTCGTGCCGCGTAAGGCGCCAAAGAAGGCCGCCGCTACCGAGCGTGGTGGTCCGCAGCTCTCGCTCGACGAGCAGATCAAACGGCTTATCGAGAAAGGCAAGAAGCTCAAGACGCTGACCTATGAAGAGGTCAATGCGATCTTCGACAATTCGCCGGAAGACGTGAGTCCCGAGCGCATCGACGACCTCTTCGAAGATCTCGCCGGCATGGGCATTGAGATCGTCGACGAACAGAAGACGCCGCGCGCCGAGGACGGCGACGATGAAAGCGAAGGAGCTCGCGACGATAGCGCGATTGCCGGCGGGCTTTCGCTCGACGATCCCGTCCGCATGTATCTCAAGGAGATCGGGCGCGTCCCGCTCCTGAGCATGGAAGACGAGCGTCGTTTGGCGCAAGCCATCGAAGCCGGCGAGCACGAGCCCGTGCCGGGTGAGGAACCCGATCCACGTGTCGTCTGGCAGGGTGAGGAGGCCAAGCGCAAGCTCACGGAGGCCAACTTGCGCCTCGTGGTCTCGATCGCGAAGAAGTACGTCGGCCGCGGCATGCTCTTCCTCGATTTGATTCAAGAGGGCAATCTCGGGCTGATCCGCGCCGTCGAGAAGTTCGACTATCGAAAGGGCTACAAGTTCTCCACCTACGCCACGTGGTGGATTCGTCAGGCGATTACGCGTGCGCTCGCCGATCAGGCGCGCACCATTCGTATCCCGGTGCACATGGTCGAAACCATCAACCGTCTGATCAAGGTGTCGCGTCAACTGCTCCAGGAGAAGGGGCGCGAGCCGACGGTTGAAGAGATCGCCGCCGAGATGGGACTGACGACCGAGAAGGTGCGCGAGGTCATGAAGATCTCGCAGGAGCCGATCTCGCTGGAGACGCCGATCGGCGAAGAGGAAGATTCGCATCTCGGCGACTTCATCCCCGACGACGAGGCCGTGGCTCCCGCTGAGGCTGCCAGCGTCATGCTGCTCAAAGAAAAGATGCAGGACGTCCTCAAGAACCTCACCGATCGCGAGCGCAAGGTTCTGGTGCTGCGCTTCGGTCTCGAGGATGGCCACCAGCGCACGCTCGAGGAAGTTGGCCAGGAGTTCGGCGTGACGCGTGAGCGCATCCGGCAGATCGAAGCTAAGGCCTTACGGAAGCTGCGCCATCCTTCGCGCGGCAAAGCGCTGAAGGACTACTGGAACAACGAATAAGGTGACGGCCTCCATCAAGTGGTGGATCGCCGCCGCCGTTTTTGCGGCGGCGTTTCTCTTTCTCTCGATACAGGAAGGCGTCTACGACTTCTCCGTCAGTCTGATGCCAGGCCACTGGCACGTGTTTCCGCGCAAGGTCATGGCCACGGCGTGCTTCGCGATCCTCTCGTTCTGCGTGGCGCGCGCCGCCGAGCGTGATCGAGGCCGCACCGGCTGGGTGGTGCCGGTGTCCACCGGAACGATCTTCTCCGCCGTCATCGAGGTGGCGCAACACTACTACGACCGTTACCTCGGCGTGCCCATCGAGCCGCACATCTGGAACGCGATCGACGTCCTGACGGGGACGATCGGCGGGCTGCTCGCCGTATGGGCGCTGTCGCTCACGCGGCGCCCGGGCCGGAGCGAACGGCGCCGGCAGGCACGGCCCGAGCCCTAGCGTACGATCTTCCGACAGTAACGCTAACCTGCCGCGGCGACGGCCGCCTCCGACCAGCCGGCACGCTCCGCAACGAGGCGATTGGCCAGGTGAAGGCTCTCGAAGGTTCCCGCATCGGTCCACCACCCGCGCAGCACGTCCGAGTAGAGGTCGCCCGCCGCGATGTAGGCATTGTTCACGTCGGTGATCTCCAGTTCGCCGCGGTGGCTCGGCTCGAGCGTGCGGCAATAGTCGAAGACACGCCCGTCATACAGGTAGATCCCGGTGACGGCGTAGGAGCTCTTCGGCTCTTTGGGCTTCTCCACGATGCGCACGATGCGCTCGCCGTCGAGCTCGGGAACGCCGAAGCGCTGGGGATCGGAGACTTCCTTGAGCAGCAGGCGTGCCCCGGATCGCTGGCGCTCGAAGGCCTGCACGTATGGCGTGATGTCGTCCGCGAAGATGTTGTCGCCGAGGATCACCGCGATGCGCTCGCCGTCGGCGAAGTGCTCGGCGAGTTTGAGCGCGTCGGCGATGCCGCCTTCACCCTCTTGATAGGTATAGTAGATGTCCTTGAGGCCGAACTCGCGGCCGTTGCCCAACAGGCGTAAGAAGTCGCCGGCGCTGTTGCCGCCGGTGACGATCATGATGTCCTCGATTCCCGCGCGAACCAGCGTCTGCAGCGGGTAGTAGATCATCGGGCGATCGTAGATCGGCAGCAAGTGCTTGTTGGTAATCTTGGTCAGCGGCCGCAGACGGCTGCCGAGGCCTCCCGCCAAAATCACACCCTTCATATTGCACCTCGTTCAGCGTACTGCCGGCGGTAGTAGGCGGCGAACTCGCCGGAGCGAATCGGGCGCCACCACGCTTCGTGCTCCCGATACCACGTGACGGTATCGGCTAGTCCTTGCTCGAAGTCCACGCGAGGGCTCCAGCCCAAGGCGCGCAGCTTCGTGGTGTCGAGCGCATAGCGGCGGTCGTGTCCCGGACGATCCTCGACATGCCGGACGTAGCGCTGCGGATCCTTACCGAGCTGGGCGAGGAGCCGTTGCGTGATCTCCAGGTTGGTGCGTCCGTTGCCGCCGCCCACGTTGTACGCGTTGCCCGGCGTGCCATGAAGCAGGACATGTTCGATACCGCGGCAGTGGTCGTCGACGTGGAGCCAGTCCCGTACTTGGAGCCCGTCACCATACACGGGAACCTGCTGATCCTCGATGAGATTGGTGACGAAGAGCGGGATCAGCTTCTCGGGGTACTGGTAGGGGCCGTAGGTGTTCGAGCCGCGCGTGATCAGCACGGGCGTGCCGAAGGTCACGTGGTACGCCAGTACCTGAAGGTCTCCGCCGGCCTTGCTGGCTGCATACGGGCTGCGCGGCTGCAGCGGGTAGTGCTCGTGCGACGAGCCGTCCGCAACGTGGCCGTAGACTTCGTCGGTCGAGACTTGGAGGAAGCGCGCGATGCCATGACGCCGCACGGCTTCCAGCAGCACGTGGGTGCCCAGAATGTCGGTGCGCAGAAAAGCTTCGGGATCCGCGATGCTGCGATCGACGTGCGTCTCGGCGGCAAAGTTGACGACGGCGTCGACACCGTCGCCGATGGCGGCTTCGATGGCCGTCTCTTCGCAGATATCGCCGTGATGGAAACGGTAGCGGGGGTCGTGTTCGATGCTGTGAAGATTGGCCGGATTGCCGGCATAGGTGAGCTTATCGCAGTTGACGATCGACCAGTCCGGGTGTGCGCGCAGCATGAGGCGCACGAAATTCGAGCCGATGAAACCGCAACCACCGGTGACCAGGAGTTTCACGGCCATGCGGTTCTCAGGCGCCGCCGCCGTCCCCTCCGCGCGCCGGAATCTATGAAGCAGGCGTCGCGCTGGGAGTGGGGGATGAGCTGGGCTTCGGCGTGGCCGTGATGAGCGGCCGGGGCGTGAACAGCGGGATCGGCGTCACTGCAGTGTACGGAACGGAAGTCCCCAGACGCACGGGGTCCAGCAACTCCACCCGCGGACTGCCCGCCATCAAGCGCACCGTCCCCATCGTCAGCGCGTGGACGGTCGAGCCCGGCTTGAGATCGAGATCGCTCCCCTTGCGAAACTGGCGGTAGAGGAAGTGGTAGGGGACGAGGATGTCTTTGACGTCGTCGGTCACCGCGGAGGTGCTCTCCTGACCGGCGGTGACGTGAACGCTCCACGTCGTGCTGAGCGGACGCAACGGCAGCGCGATGCCCCCCGCGAGCGGGAGCGGCGAGAAGCGCACGCTCATGTAGCCGTCATGATCGGGGGCGGTGGCACGGCGCACGAAGGTGACGGTGCCGATTACCGGCGCCCCGGCCGCTGCGACCTTGATGCCGTCGAGCGTCAGTGCGGAGGCGAGGTGCGCACGAAACGTCTGTCCTTCGCTGGCCGTAGCCGTGCTGAGGCCATCGTCGAGCTCGAGCACGAGCGAGCTGTTCACGGGCAACACGCCCTTCGGCGCCGGCGAGGGTGACGGTGCTGCAACCGGTACCGGAGCAGCGGCACCCCACGCCGCCCCGGACGAAGCCGACGCGCAGAGCAGCAGTGCGACGGCGGTCCGTCTCATCATCTGCGGTGCATTCGTACGGCAGGCTTAGCTAGCCTTAGCCGCGGCCTTCTTGCCCTCTTCGATCAATTTCTTGACCTTTTGGCCGCCCTTCTGTCCGATCGTTTCGTAGAACGTCGGCCCATAGCGGTCGCGGGTGGCCTCGCCGCCCTTCTTGCCGCCCTTCTTGCCGATGCGCTCGTAGAACTCGTGGCCGTGTGCGGCCTTGGTGGCCTGCCCACCCTTGCGGCCGATCGACTCGTAGAACTCGGGCCCGTACTTGCGCTTGACGGTCTCTCCGCCTTTTTGGCCTGCTTCACGGACGGTCATTCCACCGCCGTTCTTCTTGGTCGTCATGATGAACCGGGTTATCCTCCATCGTCGTCCTGGAGGGACGACACCTCTCTCCCGGGGGAACGCGCTCGCGACGCATTCCTACAACCTAGTAACGCACGGTGGGCTCCCTAAGTTTCGTCAGGAGAGGTGGCGTGCGCGTTCATGCGATCTCGGCTCTCTGCGTGCTCCTCCTAAGGGGCGGCATCAACCCCCTGACCATCCCCTTACCCGCCTACGCGCCCTCTACAGGGGGCGACCGAAATATTGAACCTGGAGCGGGCGCTCGCTCGGGCGGCGGCGTTACCTGCTGAAGAGCGAGCCCAGAACGAAGAAGACGTTCTCCTTGCGTTCGGTAAGGCGGCGGTATAAATATCCTGACCAGTGCGAGCCGAACGGCACGTAGACCCGCACGCGGTAACCCTCCGCCGCGAGCCGGCGCTGCGTCTCCGGGCGCATGCCGTAAAGAAGCTGAAACTCGAGCTGATCCTTCGCGATTCCGCACTCTGCCGTCATGCGCTTCACGGCTTCGATCAGCGAGAGATCGTGCGTGGCGATAGCGGGATAGGTGCCGTGCGTCAACAGCCTTTGCGCCAGCGTGAGGTAGTTGCGTCGAATCTCCGCCATGTCTTTATAGGCGATCGAAGCGGGCTCTTTATAGGCGCCCTTTACCATGCGTACGCGCGCACCCAAGGCGATGGCGCGTTCCACGTCGCGCTCGGTGCGGCGGAGGTAGGACTGCAACACGATGCCGACGTTCTCGTTCCGGCTGTAGACTTGCTCGAAGGTACGCAGCGTGGCGTCGACGACGCCGCTGCCTTCCATGTCGATGCGGACGAAGGGGTCGCGGTTGCGCGAGGCGCGTTCAGCGATCGTCGAGAGGTGCTTAGCGGCAAGGCTCTCGTCGATAGCCAGGCCCAGCGCGGTAAGTTTGAGCGAGATGTTGGCGTCGATTCCCGCGCGGTCGACGGCTTCGACGGTCCGAAGCGTTTGCTCAGCGGACGCCTGGGCCTCAGAAACTTCGAAGACATCTTCTCCCAGAAAGTCGAGCGTTGCCGTGAGGCCGTCGGCGTTGAGCCGTCTGACTGCCTCGACTGCCGAGTCGATCGTTTCGCCGGCAACGAAACGTTTGGCCAAGAAGAAGAATCGCTCTTGAAAACCCGGGCTCGCGATAGCCCGCTCGAGTAGCGCCATGGGCCCACGTTCCCTTATGGCAGTGTCTCGCTCCTCCACGTGCCGCGCCCCGCCTCCTTGGCGCGGTAGAGCGCGCGGTCGGCGCTCTCCCGCAGCAAGGGACTCTCTGCGTCGTGGATACGCCGGTGAGTTGAAATGCCCACCGAGATCGAGGTGATGATGCCCTTCGCCACTTCGTTGAAAAGGCGCTGCACGAAGCGCTCCGCGTCGGCACCGTCGCAGCCTAGCAGGATCACGGCGAACTCGTCACCGCCGATACGCGCGACGGTATCGGTTCCTCGCACGGCGGCGTGCAACGTGTGGGCGACCCGCTGAAGGGCGCGGTCCCCCTCTGCGTGGCCAAGCGAGTCGTTGAGGATTTTGAATGAGTCGAGATCTATATAGAGCAGGCTGAGCGGCCGGTAGGTACGCGCGGCAAAGGCGACGGCGGCTTCGAGGGCGTCTTCGAAGGCGCGCAGGTTGGCAACGCCGGTCAGTGCGTCGGTATAGGCGGCTTGCGCCAGCTCGACGTGCTCCTCGCGCAGCTCCGATTCCAATGCCTTGGTGCGCAGCGCCGCCGCCACGCGCGCGCGCAACTCAGCAGGATAGAACGGCTTGGCGATATAGTCAGCGGCGCCGAGCTCGAGCCCAAGGACGCGTTCGGAGACTTCACCGCGCGCGGTGACGAGGACGACGGGGACGTGACGTGTCGTAGGCTCTGCGCGCAACGCGGCCAGCAGCTCCGTACCGGACATGCCGGGCAGCATGACGTCCGTGACGACGACGTCCGGCGGGTTGCGACGCATAGCGCCTAACGCCTCCTCGGCACTGCGATAGGCCTCGACGCGGCTGGGCAGCACCTCCAGGGTGAGGCGTTCCAATTGCAGCATCTCGTCTTCATCGTCGATGATGACGACCGTCGGCGCGATCACGCGCTGCGCTCGACGCGCGTACCGAGCTCGGCGCCGCGCAGCGAGACGGCGAAGGTTGCGCCGAACCCGGGCACGGAGCGCACCGAAAGAGAGCCCCCCATGCGCTCGATCAGTTCCCGTGAGATGTAGAGACCCAAGCCGACTCCTCGACGCCTTCGGGGCTTCGAGCTGGCTTGATAGAACTTTTCGAAGATGCGTACCTGCTCTTCAGGCGTGATGCCGGGGCCGTCGTCGCTGACGGCGATCTCCACGCGTTCATCGACGGCTCGTGCACGCACCAGGACGCGTCCGCCGCTCGGCGCGTACTTGTACGCGTTGGTGACCAGGTTCACCAGGACTTGCTCGAGGCGATCGCGGTCGGCGAGCACGCCCAGCGTGACCGGCACCTCGACGACTAATTGGTGCGAGGGAGACTCTGCCGCAAGCAGACTCAAGCCGCGCACCGCCGCGCCTAGCGGAATGGGCTCGACCATTAGTGCCAGGCGCCCGCTCTCTAAAAGCGCCGACTGCATCAGGTCGTCGATCATGCGCGTCAGCCGGTTGGCGGCGCGGTCGATGAGTAGCAGCATCTCGCGCACGTCATCTTCGAGGCCGGTGCGCTCTTGGAGCAGGACGGCAAAGCCCTTGATGGCGGTCAATGGAGTACGCAGATCGTGCGAGACGGCGGCGATGAACTCCGATTTCAGTGCCTCGACGGCTTCCTGCTCGGTGAGGTCGCGCAGCACCACGAGCGAACGCGACCCGTCGATCGCCGAACGCACGCGAACGTCGACCGGCCGCTGTGGTTGGCCGACCAGCAGTCGGCCATCGTGGAGTTCTTCTGCACCAAGGCGCTCGGCAAGCGAAGAACCACCAGCGGATGCCGGGGATTCGCCGAGGATTTTCGATGCGGCTTCGTTGGCGCGCGCTACGTACCCGAGCTGGTCGGTCAGCACGATGCCGACCGGAACGCTGGCATAGACGTGGTCCAGCAGAGCGTGTTCCTCGTTCAGCTTATGCAGGAGGGCCGAGGCGCCGATCGCGAGATCGGCCGTGTCGGCCAGCAGCGAGAGCGAGGCGAGGTCGTCGTCGGAGAGGGCGTTAGGAAGGCGTACCTCCAAGGTCGACGATGCGGCGCGTAGCGCGTATCGGATGACCATCGTTGCCGCGTCCTCCCGCGGCCGCTCCAACGTCGCTCCGTCGGCGGCTTCGTCGGGGCGGACATCGGTGATGCGCGCGCACGCCGCAATGCCGAAGTACGATGAGACGGCTTGCTCCGCCATCTCGCGAACCAACGCCGTCTCGCGTAACCCGAACGTGCTGAGCGTCAGGCCGTGGGCTAGTGTCAGCGCATGGTCACGCGAGCGGATGGCGTTGCTCACCGCGTACAGCGTGGAGACGAGCTCGGTCAGCTCGTCGTTATCCGTGGAGAGCGGCTCGAATGCCTCACCACTGGCCAGCCGTCCCGCGCGCTCGCGGATTTGCCGGATAGGGAGGGCAACGGCCTCCGCGAAGCGAGCCGATGCCCAGATGATGGCTAGCGTGGCGAGTAACAGGGCGATCAGGACGAGGATGGCCCTGCGCTCCATCTCGCGGACCACGGCATTCCCCGAGTAGGTCGCGGTAACCAGCCAAGGGTGCGTGCCGCCGGGCATGGCGAGCGGCAGCGCACTCGTCACGTCTACCGGGGTGGCCTGCTGGCCGCCAAGAGGAGTGATCGTCGTGGCTCCATCGCCGAGGGTCACCCTCACGTTTCTGGAGGCGAAGCCGGTGACCCGAGAAAGCACGGCATCGAGATCGTAGACGGCCACGAGCGCGTCTCCCCGGCGCCCGCTCGCCGGTACGATTGCCGCGACGGCGATCCCGCTACGTATACCGGAGCGGAGGAAGCTCGAGGTGAGCGGCTTTCCTTGCGCGGCGGCGTTTCGGGCGGCCGCGCCCAAGGCGTGGGTCGTCGCTGCGGGGGCCGCGGCCGCTGCCATGCGGGGCCATGCGGTGGTGAGGTTTCCGTCGGCTCCTGCGCGTGCCACCCAGAGCAGGGCGGGATCGTGGATGCTCATGCGCTCGTAGATCTCTTGCACAGCGAGCGTCGATGGAGCCTCCGCCGGCGGGCGCAGCGTTCGCAAAGTGAGCTCCAGCGCGAACGAGACGCGGGCGGCCGTGCTCTGGACTGCGGCGGAGGCGCCATCCCGTGCGTGCGTGGCGGTTGCGACGGCGACGCTCGATGCCCAGAGCCAGAGCACGGCGAAGGCGGCGAAGGCGATGCGGCGGCCGACGACGGCGCGCAAGCTCTGCGGCCAATGGAGCGGCCGCTTGATGGCGGTTGCCGCCGCTACCCCCGCAAGCATGGGCCAAACGATCGACGACTTCACGAGGTATCCGTGGACCGGCCCGAGGCTCGCCAACACCGCCACGGTCGAGACCACCGCGAGCGTCGTGGGCCCGCGGAGAGCGCCTCGCGCCGCGGTGCCGAGCAGCCCCAGCGCCACGAGGAACGGGGCAAGGATGTGGATGAGAGTACCGACGCGCCCGAGGCCGGCGACCGCGCTGGGGGAAAGGAGTGGGTGAGCGAGCATGGCCCCCAGACCAACAGCGATGCACCAGACTCCCAACGCGATGGCGAAGGCTTGCGAACTCCAATGCAGCGCGGCGACGCCGAAGGCGAGCGCGATCAGCAGAGAGCCGCAGCCGGGGATCGCGGGGAAGATCACCACCCCGCTTGCGGCGAGGGCGACGGCGTAGACCAGGCGGATGAGGTTGCGCCACGGCGCGGGGATATCGAGCAGGTCAGTGGCGAGGAAGGTGAGGGCGAGCATGGCGACCAGGGCGCCGACGGCCATGAACGGAATCCGCGCCAAGGATACCTGAGCGGGCAGGGACTCCGGACCGATCCAAAGCATGACGCTTCCCGCGGCGAAACCTACGAAGGCCCCGGTATAGTCGTCGATCCGAAAGGCCGGCTTAGGCGCTGCGCTCACGATTCCTTACGGTTATCGGATACAGAGGCGGGGGCTTGAGGGATCGATTACTTGACGGCGATTCGTTCGGATTTTTCTTTAAATGCTCGAATAAATCGCCGATCAGCAGGAATTTTACCGAATTCATCGAACGTTTTCGCGCCATGGCCGATTTAGACCGCACCGACCTGGCTCTGCTGGAGGCGCTCCAGCGAAATGCCCGCTCCACCTACGCCGAGTTGGGCGATGCCATTGGGCTGCGCCCGCCGGCTGTGCACGATCGCATTCGCAAGCTCGAGGAGCGAGGTGTGCTCGTGCAGTATGGCGCTCGGCTCGACCTCGAGAAGGTGGGCCTTGCCGTCAACGCCTTCATCGGCGTCATCACAACCCCTGATTGCGATTACGACACCTTCGTCGCACAGGTCGCTGCGCTCCCCGAGGTGCTTGAAGTGCACAGCGTCGCGGGCGAGGACTCCTACCTTCTGAAAGTCGCGACGCGCAACACGCGCCATCTCGATTCGCTGCTCTCGCGTCTCAAGAGCGTACCTGGGGCGGCAAGAACGAAGACCACCGTCATCCTCTCCACCTCGTACGAGAGGCCCGCTGTTCCGTTGCAGAGCCTCTCCGAAGCCGAGGAGCCGCCGTACTGGAGAAAGGCATCGGCGTGAGGCTCTGCCGCTACGGCTCGCATCGTGTGATCGAGCCCCCTGGCGCGCTTCCTCAGGGCGCATGGCGCGTCGACAACACGCCGCGTGCCCAGGCCAACGAGATCCTCATCGACGTCGAGGCGCTCAACATCGATTCGGCGTCCTTTCGCCAGATGCGCGAAGCTTGCGGCGGTGATGCAGCAGCCGTCGGCGCGCAGGTGCTCGAGACGGTACGCACGCGGGGCAAGCAGCACAACCCCGTCACCGGGAGCGGCGGTATGCTGGTCGGTCGCGTGGCGGAGATCGGCGAGCGGCTATGCGCGCGCGGCGGGCTGACCGTGGGGGATCGCATCGCTACGCTCGTCTCGCTCTCGTTGACCCCGCTCTACATCGAGCAGGTCCTCGCCGTGGAGTTGGAAGTCGAACGCGTGCGCGTTCGCGGAAAGGCCGTGCTCTTCGAGAGCGGGCTCTACACCCGCCTGCCCGATGATCTGTCACTGGAAGTGGCGCTCGCCGTTCTCGACGTGGCCGGCGCGCCCGCGCAGACCAAGCGCATCTGTCGCGACGGTGACCGTGTTCTCGTGATTGGTGCGGGAGGCAAGAGCGGCATGCTCTGCGTAGCGCAGGCGCGAGAGGCGGTCGGTGCGCGAGGCCGGGTTTTTGGTCTCGAACGGATGGCCGGCGATTCAACCGCCTTGCTTCTGCGCGAAGGCTACCTCGACGCGCTGATCGAGGCCGACGCGCGCGATGCGCTCGCCGTCCTGCGCGCGTACACCGCCATCGCCGGAGAGGAGGCGGACGTCGTCATCAACTGCGTGAACGTCCCGGGCACGGAGCTCGCGACGATCCTGCCGTGCCGCGAGCGTGGGACGGCCTACTTCTTCAATATGGCGACGTCGTTCACGGCAGCAGCGCTGGGCGCGGAGGGCGTGGGCAAAGACGTCGATCTGCTGATCGGCAACGGATACGCCGCGGGGCACGCTCGGATCGCACTCGACACCGTCATGGAGCGCCCCGCTCTCCTCGCCTTCTTCCAGCGGCGCTTTGCCGCGCCGCAACCCGTCTAGAGTCAGCGGACTCGCAGAGGACACCGATGGCCGCCATCAACGTTGCACGCGAACATGCCACTACCGTCAGCAAGGGGATCAAGCCGCCCGCGCCTCCCGAGGCGCTGGAGCACGCGAACCTGCGACAGGGCGAGTTCTGGCGAGCGATTCCCAAGTATCGCGACGTAGACGAGGCGACGTTCCTCGATCATCTTTGGCAGTACCGCAACTCCGTGAAAACGCCGGAAGAGCTCGTGGAGACGGTGCAGGAACTGGCGCCGCGCGCCTTCGTCGAGGATTTGCGTAACGGCTTCCATCGCGCGCCGATGAACGTTCGCGTCCCGCCCTACACGATGTCGCTCATCGATTGGAGCGATCCATACAACGACCCCATCCGCACCCAGTTCATCCCGCTCGCCTCGCGGCTGCTGCCCGACCATCCGAAGCTGTCGCTGGACTCGCTGCACGAGCGCGAGGACGCACCGGTCGTCGGGCTCACCCACCGCTACGAAGACAAGGCGCTATTTCTGCCAACCAACGTCTGCCCCGTCTACTGCCGGTTCTGCACCCGATCGTATGCCATCGGCGGCGACACGGAGACGGTGGAGAAGGCGGAGCTGGCTACCGATCCCAAGCGCTGGCAGGCTGCGTTCGACTACATTGCCACGCGCCCGGAGCTGGAAGACATCGTGATCTCCGGCGGAGATACCTATCAGGTGCCCGCCAAGAGCCTCGAGAAGATCGGCAATGCGCTGCTGGATATTCCGCACATCCGGCGTTTGCGCTTCGCCACCAAAGGCATCGCGGTGATCCCCAGCAAGATTCTCACCGATCACGCCTGGGTCGATGCGCTGACGCGCGTGGTCGAGCGGGGGCGATCGATGGGCAAGGACGTCTGCGTTCACACGCACATCAACAGCCCCAACGAGATCACCTGGATCACGCAGCGGGCGATGCAGGTGCTTTTCGAGCGCGGCATCTACGTGCGCAATCAGTCGGTGCTGATCCGCGGAGTCAACGATACGCCGGAGACCATGCGCCTCTTAGTCAAGCGCCAAGGCTACGTCAATATTCATCCCTACTACGTCTATATGCACGACATGGTGATGGGCGTGGAAGACCTTCGCACGACCGTCGCCGCGGCGCTCGAGATCGAGAAGTTCGTGCGCGGCTCGACGGCGGGCTATAATACGCCGACCTTCGTCTGCGACGCCCCCGGCGGAGGCGGCAAACGCGACGTGCATAGCTTCGAGCACTACGATCGTGAGAACGGCATCGCCGTCTACACGGCTCCCAGCGTGAAGCCGGGGCAGTGGTTCCTCTACTTTGACCCCATCGATCGGCTCGTACCGGAGGCCCAGGCCCGCTGGAAAGATCCCAAGGAGCAGGAACGGATGGTGGCATCGGCCCTGAAGGCTGCAGGAGCATAGGTTCTCACGTACGGCTACCTTTACGTTGGTTTTACAATTCCCCCCAGGGCCGGTCCGGGGGAAGGTCCGCCGAGGTCCGAATGATGCTAGCCCATGCCTCGCATCGTGATTGCGGACGACGATCCAGATATCTTGACGCTGATACGGGTGACGCTCAAGGTCTTCTCGGCGGACATCGTCTCCTGCGCCGACGCGGAGGAGGCGCTGATCGAGATCGGCCGCGAGGCACCCGACCTCATCATCTCCGACTTTATGCTTCCCGGGATCTCCGGGATCGAGTTCGTGAAGAAGGTGCGGGGACGCGAGACGACGGCCGGTACGCCCATCCTGATGGTCACCGGCCACACGAACTACGCGATGGAGGGGCGGGCGATCGCCGCAGGCGCGAACCGTTTCCTCTACAAGCCGTTCTCACCGTCCCAGCTGCGCGTGGCCGTTCAACAGCTCTTGGCCAAATAAACCATGCTGGGGTGGAGACTCCCCCAGCCTCCACCCCATGCACGGTACGAGCGCTTCACCATCCGGATCGAGGCCGTCTAAGGGCCCATCGACGTTCGGATTTTCTTGGTGTCGCCCTCACGAATATCGTACTGCCGTCCAACGAAGCAAGCATCCGTGAAAGTACCTAACTTTACTGGAGGCCCGAACGCGAGCTGCGCTCCACGCGTTGTATAGAAGAAGAGAGAGCATGGATCCGCTGATCATCACGGTCGCTCCCACGGGCGCCGAGGTCCTTCCCAGCCAGACACCCCATCTGCCGTACACCGCGCAGATGCTGGGTGAGACCGCGGCTGCGTGCCGTGCGGCCGGCGCTGCGATGATGCACATTCACGGGCGCCGCTCGGACGGCCGCCCGACCCAGGACGTGGAAACTTACCGCGCCTTCGCCGGCGCGGTGCGCGCGAACAGCGATCTGATCGTCCAATTTTCGACGGGCGGCGCGGTGGGGATGACTCCCCAGGAACGTGCCGTCAACCTCGAGTTACGCCCCGAGATGGCAACGCTCACGTGCGGTACGGTGAACTTCGGCGACGGCGTTTTCGAGAACTCGTTTCCCGTCATCCGCGGCATCCTTGCCCGCATGCTGGAGTTCGACGTCGTGCCCGAACTCGAGATCTTCGATCTCGGCCATCTGGACAACGCCCGCCGCCTCGAACGAGAAGGGCTGCTAACCTTCCCTCGTCATGTCGACATCGTGCTGAACGTTCCCGGCGGCGCCGAGGGAAGCGTGGAGAATCTGGTCGACATCGCTCGCCGCCTCCCGGGTGGCTGTACCTGGTCGGTTGCGGGCATCGGGCGGGCCCAGCTTCCGCTGGCGGCCGCGGCGATCGCGATGGGCGGCCACGTGCGGGTGGGCTTGGAGGATAATCTCTACTACGCCAAGGGGCGTTTGGCGCGCAACGAGGAGCTGGTAGCGCGCGTCGCCCACCTCGCTGAAGAGCTCCAGCGCCCCGTGGCTACGCCGGACGAGGCGCGCGATCTGTTGGGTTTGCGTCGAACAACCGTGCGATGATCGACGCTTGCGGCAGCGACGTCAAGGGGAAAGAAGTGATATCGCCGTAACTTTTGTGCGATTTCGGAGTCGGGCTGCCGGTGGGATTACTACGCCGGCTGCTCTCGGTGCGTTCGGAGGGCTTCTACGCTGTTCAACTACGTGCTGCGACGGTCGGGGCAAGCGATCCCGCTCCTGTTGCTGATCTCCATCATCATCTTTCTCATTCTGCATGAGGCTCCCGGCGGTCCGCTGACGCCCTACCTTCAGAATCCGCACATCACCGCTGCCGATATCGCGCGCCTGAAGCACAACTTCGGTCTCGACCGTCCGCTCTACGTGCAATACCTGGCATGGCTGAGCCACGTCGTGCGCGGCGACTTCGGCTACTCCACATCGAACTCGATGACCGTCGTGGGGGCCATCCTCGATCGCCTGCCGGCCACGGTGATCCTGATGGGCTGCGCGTTCGTCGTGTCGCTGCTGATCGGCATCCCAGCCGGTTTGCTGGCGGCGATCAAGCCCTACTCGATCTGGGACTACGTGGTGACGACGTTCGCCTTCTTCGGGCAATCGATGCCGGTCTTCTGGTTTGCTCTGATGCTGCAGCTCGTTTTCTCGGTCCACGGCATCACGGGCTTCGGCTATCGTCTCCAGCTCCCGTCGGCGTCGATGTGCTATACGGACGCCTGTCCCTTTGGCGATCGCATCGTCCATCTGATCCTGCCGACGCTTGTGCTCTCGCTCGCCTTCATCGCGACGTGGAGCCGCTTCACGCGCAGCTCGATGCTCGAAGTCATCAAGACGGACTACATGCGCACGGCGGCCGCCAAGGGGCTGGCACCGGCAGTAGTCATCCTCAAGCATGGGCTCAAGAATGCCGTCATACCGGTGGTGACGATCATCGCTCTCTCGCTTCCCGGACTGGTCGGCGGCGCCATCATCACCGAGACGATCTTCGCCTGGCCTGGGATGGGGCGCCTCTTCTTCAACGCCCTCGGCCAGTTCGATTTTCCGTTGCTGATGGGCTACCTCATGCTCGTCTCGTTCCTGGTCGTACTCTTCAACTTGCTCGCCGACGTGGCATACGCGTGGCTCGACCCCCGCGTCAAATACGACTGATATCCGGAGGAGAGACGCCACGATGGCCACCACTGTTCCCTTGCAGCAGACCCCGGAGCCGGACGCCGAGCTTCACGCCGAGTTCGAACGCGAGCGCCATGCGACGTGGAAGCGATTCAAGCGCCACAAGCTGGCAATCGCCGGAAGCGCCGTCCTGATCCTCATCGTCCTCGTCGCGATCTTCGCGCCGTTCTTGAGCCCCTGGAACCCCAACTACATCGATCAGGCTCATTGGAACGGCTACCCGCTGGCTCCGGGCTCCTTCGGACATCTCCTCGGCTCCGACGAGAACGGCCGCGATCTCCTGGCCCGCCTGATGTTCGGCGCCCGCATCTCGCTGACGGTGGGGATCTTTGCCGTGCTGATCGAGGTGGTCGTGGGAACCTTTCTCGGTGCGCTGGCGGGCTATTACGGTAAGTGGATCGACTACGTCATCATGCGCGGCACCGATATTTTCCTCTCGATTCCATTGCTGCCGCTGCTCTTGGTGCTCACGGCGATCGTGGCTGCTTCCTCGAACAAGGCGGCGCTGTCGTTCGGCGTCATCGTGATCATCATCGGTGGATTGGGCTGGATGCCGGTGACGCGCTTGGTCCGCGCTTCCTACCTCTCATTGCGCGAGAAAGAGTTCGCCGAGGCGGCCCGCGCTATCGGGAGTTCCGACGGCCGCATCATGTTCCGTCATCTCCTCCCCAATGCGGTCGCCCCGATCATCGTGCAAGCGACGCTCGACGTGGCCAACGTCATCATCCTGGAGTCCGCCCTCTCGTTCCTGGGATTCGGCATTCAGCCTCCCACGGCGTCGTGGGGCAATATGCTGGCCAACGCCGAGTACAACATGGCTATCGCGCCGTGGGCGGCAATCTTTCCCGGCCTAGCCATTCTGATCACCGTCCTCTCCATTAACTATATGGGTGACGGCCTGCGCGATGCGCTCGACCCCAATATGCGCTAGCGAAGGATTGGCCGAAGGGTATTGACGAGGGGAGCGCCATCGTCTACACTCCTTTGGGTCCCGGCCTTCCAGCAAGGTTGCGGGGCTCGACGCCTGCGGAAGTGGCGGAATTGGTAGACGCACCAGCTTGAGGGGCTGGCGGTAGCAATATCGTGCTGGTTCGAGTCCAGTCTTCCGCACCAGATTTCAAGAACGAGCGAGGGCACCGCTGCGGTGCCCTCGCTCGTTCTCCAATCTTCGCTGCGTGTTAATCTGCTCTTGAGGAAGCCCCGCTAGACTTGGTGAGGGATGCACCGAGTGGTGTGCCCGTGCACAATCTGGAGGAATCATTCCGCACATGCAGCTCGAACTTTTCACCCGGAAGAAGGCGCTTTCGATATCGGCAGCGTTCTTGGCGGTCGTGCTGGGTGCCGGCGCGGTCGCCCCGGCCTTCGCCGCGACGCAGTTGACGGGCGCCGGCTCCTCGTTCGACTATCCGTTGTTCTCCAAAGCCTTCTACGAATACAGCCAGCAGCACGGCGACGTGGCAGTCAACTATCAGTCGATCGGCAGCGGCGGCGGCATCCAGCAGTTCACCGCGAGGACCGTGGACTTCGGCGCTAGCGACGTTCCGCTCAACGCTGAAGAGTACAAGCGCGCGGAGCAGGCCGGCGGGAAGGTGCTGCAGATTCCGATCGCGCTGGGCGGCGTGGCGATGGCATACAACGTCCCCGGTATCGCCCAAGGGCTGCGGCTCAGCGGCCCGGTGATCGCCGACATCTACCTCGGCAAGATCGTCAAGTGGAACGATGCCGCGATCGCCAAGCTCAATCCGTCGCTGAAGCTCCCCGAAGCGCAGATCGTCGTCGTGCACCGCTCCGACGGCTCCGGCACATCGTATATCTTTACCGACTATCTTGCACATGTCTCCCAGGCGTGGAAGTCCAAAGTAGGCGTCGGCAAGAGCGTGCAGTGGCCGGCGCAGAACAGCGTCGGCGGCAAGGGCAACGAGGGTGTGGCCGGCCAAGTGCGCGAGACGCCTGGCTCCATCGGGTACGTCGAGCTGGCCTATGCGCTGCAGAATTCCATGACGTACGCGCAGGTCCAGAATGCCGCGGGTAAGTTCGTCTACCCCACGATCGAGAGCGTGCGCGCCGCCGCAGCGACCAAGCCCGGCGTGAATCCATCGGACTTCTCGATCGTGGATCGGCCTGGTGCCGGGTCCTATCCCATCGTGGGTTACTCGTGGGCGATGGTTTTCGCCAAGCCTGCCGATGCCGCGCGGGCCAAGTTGATCAAAGAAGTGCTGGAGTGGACCGCTACCAAGGGGCAGAGCATTGCCGCCTCCCTCGACTACGTTCCGCTGCCGGCGAACGTGCAGCAGGAAGCGAAGCGGGTCCTCGGCCAAATGCGCTTCTAACCGGGCGTTCGTTACTGAGATAATCATTGGCGCCGGGGGGCGCGCGTCTGGATGACGCCGTCCCCCGGCGATAGGCGTTTTCGGGGGATCACTGCTGGCGTGGGGGAAACGGTTGTCGGAAGCGAACGCGCTGCGGTCGCAGCCCCGCAGTCGCTCGACGTGTTCCGGCCGCGATACCGGGCCGGCGATCGACTATTCTCCTGGGCGCTCACGCTTTCGACGTGGACCTACCTTGGCCTGATCGTCGCCCTCTTCGTCGTACTCTTCGCCGGCTCGTGGCTGGCGATCAAATCGTTCGGGCTGCGCTTCTTGGTGGGCTCGTCGTGGGATCCCGTGGCAGGGCACTTCGGAGCCCTGCCGTTCATTTTTGGTACGGTAGTGAGCTCGGCGATCGCCATCGTGATCGCGTCGGGGGTGGGAATCGCCGCGGCCGCCTACCTCGCGGAGTTCGCTCCGCCGCTGATCGCGCGCCCCTTGGCGTTCCTGATCGAACTGCTCGCTGCGGTGCCCAGCGTCGTCTACGGCCTCTGGGGCCTCTTCGTGCTCGCGCCCCTGGTGCGGTCGGTCATCGGCCCCGCCATCCAGTCCAAGCTCGGTTGGCTTCCCATCTTCAGCGGGCCGATCTACGGCGTCGGGATGCTCACCGCCAGTCTCATCCTTGCCTTGATGATCGTTCCCACGGTAGCGGCGATCTCGCGCGATTTCATCGAGTCGGTGGCCGTCGACCAGCGCGAGGCGATGCTGGCGCTGGGCGCCACGCGCTGGGAGACCGTGCGACGGGTGGTGCTGCCTGCGGCGCGCCCCGGTATCTTCGGCGCCTGTGTGCTGGCTCTCGGGCGCGCGCTCGGCGAGACGATCGCCACCACGATGGTGATCGGCAACCGGCCCGCGATCTCGGCCTCGCTGTTCGCGCCTGGGTACACGCTTGCCAGTGTGATCGCCAATGAGTTCACGGAGGCGACGACGCAGGTCTATATCAGTACGCTCATCGGCCTGGGCTTGCTGCTCTTCGTGGTCAGCATCGTCGTGAACGCGGCGGCGCGCATCTTGATGCATACCGTGCTGCGCAACGCCGAGGAACGCTGATGGCCGTCTCCGTCGTGGTACGCCGCACGTTGAAAGTACGCCATGCGCGCAGCGCGGCCAGCGTCTTCATCACGGCGCTCTGCGCGGGGAGTGCGGCGGCGGCGCTGCTGCTGATTCTCGGCTATGTGGTGCGCGAAGGCATCACGTCGGTCAACGTGCCGTTCCTCACGCAGGTCCCGCACCCCATCGGTGTCTCCGGCGGCGGCGTGGCGAATGCCATCCTGGGCACGGGGATCACCGTCGGCATCGCGACGGCGATGGCCACGCCGATCGGCGTGCTGACGGGCGTCTATCTCGCGATGTACGGGCGCGGAGCGGTGGCCTCCTCGATTCGCTTCCTCTCGGATGTGCTGGCAGGGGTGCCGAGCATCGCCATCGGCCTCTTCGCTTACGCCGTGCTGGTGGCGCCGTTCAAGCATTTCTCAGCGCTCTCCGGATCTTTTGCGTTCGCCGTGCTGATGCTTCCCGTCATCATCCGCACCACCGAGGAAGCAATACGCAGCGTTCCCATCACCATCCGCGAAGGCGCGCTCGCCCTTGGCCTCCCGCTCTATGCCACCACCATGCACGTCGTGATTCCTGCGGCTCGCGCGGCTATCACGACGGGCCTGCTGCTGTCGATCGCGCGCGTAACCGGCGAGACGGCGCCGCTGCTCTTCACGGCGTTCGGCAGTCAGTTCTGGGAGGCGAATCCCAGCAACCCGATGGCTCAGCTTCCGCTGCAAATCTTCAACTATGCCATCTCGCCGTATCCCCAATGGCACCAGCAGGCGTGGGGCGGGGCGCTTATCCTCATCGTAGTCGTGCTGTTCCTCAACATCCTGGCACGTGCGGCGCTGCGCAGCCGGACGAGCCGTTAACCATGGGCAAGTGATGATGACATCGATCGACGTTCCCCCCGCCGCATCAGCCGCAGAGCCGGGCGCACATGGGCCCACGGTGCAGCTCTCAGTCCGCTCGCTGAGTGCGCACTACGGCAAGCGTCTAGCGATCCGTAACGTCTCGATCGACTTCAAACCGCGCACGGTAACGGCGCTCATCGGCCCGTCGGGCTGCGGCAAAACCACGCTGCTGCGCTGTCTCAACCGGATTCACGAAGTCACGCGGGGCGCCACCGTCGAAGGGGTCGTCGAGCTCGAGGGGCATGATATCTATGCCTCCGGGGTCGATCCCGTGGCGGTGCGCCGGCGGATCGGCATGGTCTTCCAGCGGCCCAACCCCTTTCCAACGATGTCGATCCTGGATAACGTCGTAGCGGGGCTGAGGCTGGTCGGCGAGTGCCGCTCGCGCAACGAGAGACTGGCGGTGGCCGAGCGGACATTGCGCTTAGCCGCGCTCTGGGATGAAGTGAAGGACAAGCTGGACCGCTCGGGGCTCTCGCTCTCGGGTGGACAACAACAGCGGCTCTGCATCGCCCGCGCGCTGGCCACGGAGCCTGAGGTCCTGCTGATGGACGAGCCGGCATCAGCCCTCGACCCGATCTCTACGGCGAAGATCGAGGATCTCATGTCGACCCTGGCGGAGCGCTTCACGATCATCGTCGTGACCCACAACATGCAGCAGGCGGCGCGCGTTTCGCAAGAGACGGCCTTCATGCTCGCCGGCGAAGAAGCCGTGGGCGAGCTCGTCGAATTCGGGCCAACCTCAGAGCTCTTCAC
>SCQY01000341.1 GCA_004298665.1 bacterium
GCACCCCATGCCCGTCCGCGAGGCTGGCGCGTCGCGGACGGGCCAATCCGAAGAGAGAGGTGACATGGTACACGTGGTGAGCTCGCTGCTGCGCGATGAGGGGGGAACGACCATGGTCGAGTACGGCATTCTCCTGGGCTTCATCGCGATCGTTGCTTTGGTCGGCGTGCAGACGTTCGGACAGGCCGTCCGGGCCCTGTTCATCTCCGACGCGGGCGCGCTCTAGCGGTCGCCGGTGATACGCCGATGTCGCTTGCACTGACGGCTGTCGTGGTCGCCGCTCTCGCTGCCGCCGTGACCGATGCGCTGATGCGCCGCATTCCCAATGCGCTGACGGTGACGCTTGCGCTCGCAGGCCTGGCGATCAATGCAGCGCACGGCTGGCAGTCGTTCCTCGCTTCGCTCGCCATCATGATCGCCGTGCTGGCCATCGGCATGGTGGCTCATGCCGGCGGGTGGATGGGCGGCGGTGACATCAAGCTGATGGCGGCCGCGCTCGGTACGCTCAACGTTCCCGAAGGTCTGACGTTCGCGTTCTACACGTGTCTGGCGGGCGGCGTGCTGGCCATCGTGTTCAGCTTGCTGCGCGGCCGGCTCGTGCAGGTGGTACGTTCGACGGTTACCATGGGTGCCGTCTTGGCCTGCGGCGCCGCCCCAGCCAAACCGGCAAACGGGATCAAGCTCCCCTATGGGCTGGCCATCGCCTGCGGAGCGATCCTCGTCGCCCTCTCCCACACTCTCATCCCGTCCTTGAGGCTCTTACGATGAATACGCGTCGCACCACACTCCTCATCGCCCTCGTGCTGGCCGTCGGCACGGGGCTCCTAACCCTGAACTACGTACGCTCCGTTCAGCAGAGCGCCGGCGGGGCGAGTCAATCGCGTGCGGTCATGGTGGCGGTTCAGAACATCCCGGCGCGCGCGCCGATCACCGCCGCGATGGTGCGGCGCGAGATGCGCCCCGCTTCGGCGGTAGATCCCGATGCCGTGGCCGAGGAATCGCAGGCCGTTGGTGCCCTCGCACTGATCACCATACCTGCCGGATCGACGCTGACGGCTTCGAAGATCGGGCGGCCGGCCAATGCCGCCTTGCCGGTGCGGTTGACGCCCGGTATGCGCGCCCTGACCATCGCTGTTGACCGCGTGAAGGACGTGGCGGGAATGATTCAGCCGGGCGATCGCGTGGACGTCATTGCGATTCCGCCGCGCAGCGGCAACCCGCCCCCCGCGGCGGCGACGATCCTGCGCGGTCTGCGCGTCCTGGCCATCGGCGCTCAGCTCGAGTATCCCTCCGCGACGCCGGCCCCCAGCGAGGAGAGCTCGACGACCGTGACGTTGGAGGTGACGCCGAAACAGGCGGACCTGCTGGCCATGGCCGACGTCAACACGACGCTGCGGCTCTCCCTGCGTTCGCCGCGGGAGCCCGTCGCCTCGTTGGATACGGAGCCCTTGCAGTTCGCTGTGGCCCAGGCGCCAAGCGCCGCGACAGTCGCGGCGGCACCCGCTGCGCGGGCCGCTGATCCCAAGCCCGCGGCGGCGCGTCCGCGCGTGCGACCAGGCGTAACGATCATCGACGGCGACCGGGTGACCTTCTCTACGGCGTCCGCTTCCGGGGGGGTCGCCCAGCCATGAGCGCTGCGTTCTTCGTCTTCGTTGGAGCCAAGGGCGGCAGCGGCGTCACCACCATCTGCAGCGCCCTTGCGAAAGCGCTTCGCGAGAGCCGCGAAGTCGCAGTGGTCGATGCCGACCTGACCGGCAGGCGCAGCGTGGGCATCCTTTTCGAGGCGCTTGCGGAGCTCGATGCGGCGCGCTTGCAGTCGATCGCCGCGGTCGCGCAGGTCGACCGCGTGACGATCGCGGAGCTTGCGCCGTCGTACGGTGCCGCCTTTGCCATCTCAACCGATGAGGTCGAGCATCTCGCTGCCTCGCTCCAGCGGTTGGACGACGTCTTGGTCGACACACCGCAGCCCTTCGCCGCTGCAGCGCGTCCGTTCGTCGCGCGTGCCTCGCGCTTCTTCGTGGTGCTCGAGCCCACGCTGTTGGGTGTGGCGGGAGCGCGCGCGCTCATCGAGGAGCTAGAGGCGTTCGGCGTGCCGCTCTCCAGGCTCTCGATCCTGGTCAACCAGCGCGGCGCGGAGAGGCTGGCAACCGCCGGCGAGATCGAGCGTGCGCTTGGCGTTCGTGTTGCAGCGGAGTTTCCCATGCTTGCTGACCGCGGGTTCGCGCGCGGCATAGCGGCCCTCAAGAAAGTCGTCGAAGGCATCGGCCCGGAGCCGCTGCTGGAAGCGCTGCGCTCGTCGAGCCGTGTACCGGTGGGTGACCGCAGGCAGAAGCGGCGCAGCACCGAGCCCTCCAGCAACGGGCACGCGCACGCGCCTTCGCCCGAAGGGATACGATCAGCGAGCGCTCCGCCCGCCGGCGACGATCTGCCCGCACACGAGCGCCTGAAGCTGCGGATCCATGCCGCGCTCTCGGAGCGGATCGACCTCGTGGCAGCCGGTCTTGCCCGCGGAGACGCGGCCAAGATCGCCCAGCTCCGCGAGAGCATCGAGCAGATCACGCAAGAAGTGCTGGGCGCTGAGACGAGCGTTGGATCCGCCGAAGACCTTGCCCATCTCAAGCAGGAGATTGTCAACGAAACCCTTGGCTTTGGGCCGCTGGAAGACTTGATGGCCGACCCGGATATCACCGAGATCATGGTCAACGGCTACGAGACGATCTATGTCGAGCGCTTCGGCGTGATCGAGTTGACGAATAAGCGCTTCGCGAACGACAAGCAATTTCGCGTCGTGATCGAGCGCATCGTGGCGCCCCTTGGCAGACGGATCGACGAGTCCTCACCGATGGTCGACGCACGCTTGGCCGACGGATCCCGCGTGAACGCGGTGATCGAGCCGATCACGCTCGACGGCGCGATGCTGACGATCCGCCGCTTCGGCAAACGCTTACAAGCTACGGATCTGGTGGCGCTTGGCTCGGTCACCCAGCAGGTCTTGAACTTCCTGCAAGCCGCCGTTCGGGCACGGCTCAACACGGTCATCAGCGGCGGCACGGGATCCGGAAAGACGACCTTCCTCAACGTACTTTCGAGCTATCTTCCGAGCAACGAGCGGATCGTCACGATCGAGGATGCCGCTGAGCTCAAGCTGATGCAGCGGCACGTCATACGTATGGAGTCGCGACCGGCGAACATCGAGGGGCGCGGCGAGATTCCCGTACGGGAGCTAGTGCGCAACGCCTTGCGCATGCGCCCGGATCGCATCATCGTCGGCGAGGCGCGCGGAGCGGAGGCGCTCGACATGCTCCAGGCCATGAATACCGGACACGACGGATCCCTGACCACGATCCACGCGAACTCCGCGCGCGATGCTCTCTCTCGTATCGAAACGATGGTGCTGATGTCCGGGCTGGACCTGCCGGTGCGCGCGATTCGCGAGCAGGTGGCCAGCGCGATCAACGTCGTCATCCAGGTGGCGCGCCTGCACGACGGCAGCCGCAAGGTCGTCTCGATCAACGAGGTCGTAGGCATGGAAGGCGATATCGTGACGATGCAAGAGCTGGTTCGCTACCAGCAGCACGGCCTCGACTTGGACGGCAAAGTGGTCGGTGAGTATCAGTTCACCGGCGTGCAGCCTCAGTGCCTCAAGCGTTTCGAAGAAGTCGGCGTCGCCTACGACGTCCGCGAGCTCTCGAGCTTGAAGTTAGTGGAGTCGCTATGGTAGCCCTCGCACCGTTTGCCATTGCAATCAGTGCCATCGCGGCAGCGGCGCTGCTGCTCTACGCCCTGTGGGACGTCTGGGGGCTACGGCTTTCCCAACGCATGCACCGACTGCGGGATATCCTCAACCGGGCCGGCGTTGGTGCCAGTCCCGAGGAGCTCCTGCTCTCGATATTGGGGAGTGCCGCGATCCTCTGGATTGGCATTGTGCTGTTCGTGCGGCCGCCGTTCCTCGTAAGCGTCGTACTGTTGGCGGCCCTTCCCGCTGCATCCATGGCCGGTCTCTATGCGTGGGTGAACCTACGCTACCAGCGGCGTTTAGCGGCTTTCGTCCAGCAACTGGAGTTGGCCCTGCGCCTTATCGGCAGCGGGCTGCGCGTGGGACTGGGGTTGCGCCAGGCGCTGACGCTTAGTTTGGAAGAGCTTCCAGACCCGGCCCGCTACGAGTTCACGCGGGTGGTAGGGCAAACCAATCTCGGTGTCAGCGTCTACGACGCACTTGACGACTTGGCGGCGCGGATGGCCAGCAACGATATGCTGATGATGGCGCGCGTCATACGGATCCAGTCGCAGGTCGGAGGCGACTTAGCCAAGGTGCTCGAGCATCTTGCGGGCACGATCAGAGAGCGGCGCCGCATGGATCGCAAGAAGCGAGCGATTACTGCCGAAGGGCGCGCCAGCGCGATCGTGCTCTGCGCCATTCCTCTGGCTATCGCTGCCTTCGTCGTAACGACGCAGGTGAACATGGGGCATGCTCTGATCTATACGGCCGTGGGGCGCAGTGCGTTGATGGCCGTCGCCGTGCTCGAGCTGCTTGCAATCGGGTCGATTCGCACGATTCTGCGCAACGTCGCGTAGAAACGAAGGAGAAGTCATGCTGCTGCTCATTCCCATTCTCGGCGCTCTCTCGGCGTTTCTCTTCGCGATCTCGCTCATACCGGTGAAGAGCCCGCTCGCGCAGCGCCTTGAAGCCTTGCGTACAGCCAAGCCGTTTGCGGCGCCTGCCGGTTCCGCAGCGCGAGCCTTCGAGCTCGTGTTCAGCAAGGAGCGCCGCGGGCGGCTGGCGCAGCAGCTCGTCGAGGCTGGCTGGTACACGGTGACGCCGGCCCAGATGGGGCTGCGCGTGGTTGGCGGCGCGTGCCTAGGGGCGGCGCTCGCCATCCTCGCCTTCCGCTCGCTGCATCTCCCGCTTGGCGTGCTGCTGCTGCTCTGTGCGTTGCTCTTCGTTGGCGGTGCCTACGGGCCGATCATACTGCTCAACCGGGCCGTCGACGCGCGCAAGGCGGCCATTCAGCGAACGTTGCCCGACTTCTTGGACATGGTGGCAACCACGGTGCAAGCCGGCCTCTCGCTCAACGCCGCCCTTGCCTATGCCGTGGATGCGGCGCCTGGGCCTCTGGGGAGTGAAATCAAAGAGGCACTCTCCGAGATGCGCTTGGGCCGTTCGAGGATCGATGCTCTGAAGGCGACGGCGCAACGCGTCAATCAACAGGAGTTTTCGACCACCGTTACCGCCATCACGCAGTCGGAGCGCATGGGCACGAATATCGCCGCCGTCTTGGGCGAGGTATCCGAGGACACCCGCAACCACCGCATCATGCTCTTGGAGGAGCGTGCCGCGAAGCTGCCGGTCCAGATGACAATGCCCATGGCCTTCTTCCTACTGCCGGCGATCTTCGTGGTTATCTTCGGCGCCGCCGCCGCCAACTATTTCGCGAGCCGATGATGCTTGCCGTGATTGCGGGCGCGCTGTTGTTCGGTGCGGCCGGATGGCTGGGTACGATTGCCGGAACGGCGTTGGTGGCGGACGTTGCGCCGCTCTCCGAGGGCCCATCCTCGGGGAATCCACCGGTGCCGTGGCTGATCGCCGGCTCCATCGTGCTCGGCGCGCTCCTTGCGCAGCACGCCGTTGCCGCACAGCTGGGCCTGGCCGCACTCGTAGTCTTCGCGCTGGTCGCCGCCTGGTGCAGTGACGTGCTGCGCGGAGTCGTGCCCGATATCTGTACGCTTGGACCGCTCGCCGCTATTCTGTTCATCGCGCTGATCGAGCACCGGCCGTCCCCTTGGATAAGCGCCTTCATCGTGTTCGCGCCGTTCGCCCTTTCCGCGCTGCTCTCCAAAGGGCGCGGCATGGGATGGGGAGACGTCAAGCTGGCTGCGCTGGGCGGCGCCGCGTTGGGCGCTCAGGCGGCCCTGCTGGCCTTTGCCGTCGCCTCGACAGCGGCGGTCGTCGTCCACCGCGTTGCGGGCACCAGAGGCGCTCCCATAGCGTTCGCACCGTATCTGGCGGCGGCGATCGGCGCTGGGCTCATGGTTGGAGCGCTGCTCTGATGCGCTTGCGCAACCTCACCACCGGCTCGACCATCGCGGCACATGTAACGCGGGCGGATAGCACATGGCGGCGCATGCTCGGCCTTCTGTTCCGCGATAGCGTTGAGCCGGACGAAGGCGTGTGGTTCCCCAACTGCTCGAGCATTCATCTGGTCGGCATGCGTGTTCCGCTCGACGTTATCTTTCTCGACGAAGACGCGCGCGTCGTGCGCACCCATCCGCATGTTGAGCGCCATCGCATCGTCGCCTGCCGCGCAGCCCGCACCACCATCGAGCTGGGTGTCGGCGCGCTCTCGCGGAATGACGTCCTGATCGGCGATCGCCTGGCGCTCGAAGATGAATCCCCTTAGACGCAACGCGGCGATCGCGACATTCCTGGTCGGTGCGGCGCTGCTCTTCCAGACCTTCGCAGTAGCGCGTCACGAACTCTTCATGGCTGACTTCCGGGCCTTCTACTGCGGAGCCCAGGCGATCGTACATGCTCGAGACCCGTATGTAGTACAGTCGCTTGCCATCTGTGAGAGCACGCCTTCACCGCCGGGATTCTTCAGAGCCGCCGTGGCTGCACCGATTCCGACCCCATTGCCGCCCTACGCATACGCTATCTTCGTCCCGTTGGCGCTCGTGCCGTATCCGCTCGCCGCGCTGCTCTGGATGGGTATCCTGCTGATCGCTTGTGCCGCGTCCGCGCGCGGTCTGGCAGAGCTTGCCGGAGTGCACGGCGCCGATGCATGGGCGCTGCTGGCTTTTGCCTTGGTGGGCATGTCCGTGCCGTTTGGTGAGATCGTGCCCGTAGTGCTAGCCGCGCTCTGCTTGGCTGGGCTTGCTCTCGAGCGCGGTGCGGCCGGTTCCGCGGTAGCCTGGTGTGCCGTCGCGGCGATCGAGCCTCATGTGGCGCTGCCGGCGCTCTGCGCCCTCGCGCTCTGGCGTCCGGCATCTCGCGTTGGGCTGGCCGTAGCGGCCATCGTACTGGTCGTTATCTCAGGAACGCTGGTCGGTCTCTCGACGATGGTCTCCTACATGACCGCGGTACTCCCCGCTCACGCCCTGGCCGAACTCCCGCGCGACACGCAGTTCAGTCTGTCATGGATCTTGTGGCGGCTTGGAGCGGGAGACGGGGTCGCGTTGCGCATCGGTTCCGTTTCCTACGTGATCATGCTCGCAGTGGGGGTGGCCGCGGCGGGCGCGCTCGCACGCCGCTGGCGGCGGGCCTGCGTCATTGTGCTGCTGCCCGCCAGCGCGGTGCTCTTGGGCGGTGCGTTCATCCACATCGGGCAGATGGCCATAGCCCTGCCGTTCGTTGCGCTAACTCTCCGTTACGCGAAGCGGGGGCGCTGGGCACTGCAGCTCGCGCTGCTCTTGCTCGCCCTGCCGTTCCAGTTCATCGGGCAGGAGCCGCTGACGCTCTTCGTGGCGGCAGCGCTCTGCGGCTGGCTGGTCTGGCGCTTCGTGCGCCCCGATGCGCTCTTCGCGATGCGCTGCGCGCTCGCCATGGTCGTCGTCGATGCCGCGCTCATGTTCGCGCTCGTGGAGTGGCGGCCGCTCGCCGCGCCGCCGCTGCGCGCGCCATTGATCGACCCCGCATTGCCGCAAGCGTCGTGGGCCGCTGCGATCCGCGCACAGGCCGTGGGAAACGGCGCGGCATGGCTCTTCAAGCTGCCGACGTGGTTGGCTCTGATAACGACGCTGTGCGTGACCGCTGTGGAAGTGCAACGCGCTCGCGCGGGGCGACCCGTGGAGGCGCCGGCGACGCTGATCCTTGCCGAGAGCGCAGGCAACGAGCCATGATGCGGGGGGCGCTGCTCGCGCTCGTGGCGGGAGTGGTGGTAGCTGTTCTCTTGGAGATAGTCACTGCCACGCCACGCAGCATCATCGACTTTACCGCCTTCTACTGCGCAGGGAGCGTCGTTCGCGATCACGGCGACCCCTATCGCGCCCAGCCGTTGGGCGCCTGCGAGGCGAGCGTCGCGAGCGAAGGCATCTATGACGTCAGAGGCGTGGTGATGCCTGCTCCTCTGCCGCCGTACGCGCTGGCCCCGTTCGCAGCCTTGGCCGGTCTGCGCTACGAGCGTGCGCTCATGGCTTGGCGCCTACTGCTTCTCGTCGCGATCACTGCGACGATCGCCGCCTTGCGGAAGGTTGCGAGGCTTCCTTGGCTCGCGATAGCGATCGCACTACTGATGATCGACGCCATCGATGATGTGTCGCAGGGTCAGCCGGTGCCTCTCGTCGTCGCGGCGATCGCTCTTGCGGCTTGGGCGCTCTCACGCGGTGCGGATCGCTGGGCCGGTGTCGCCGCCTGTATCACGATGTTCGAGCCGCATGTGGGTCTGCCGGTGTGCCTATCGCTCTACCTCTATCGTCCGGCAGCAAGGGCGTCGCTTCTCTGTGGGTCGATAGTCGCGGCAGCCCTTTCAGTGATCATGCTGCCTGCGTCTACGAGTGTCGAGTACGTCACCCGCGTGCTTCCTCAACACGCTGCTTCGGAGATTCCGTGGTTCTTCCAATACAGCCTTACCAACGCGCTCTACTCCCTGGGAGTGAGCGGGGAGGCATCGCTGATCCTGGGATCTCTCTCCTATGTCGCGATGCTGTCGATCGCTCTGATCATAGCGCCGCGCGCTGCAGCGCGGCTTGACGAGCCCGGATTACTCGTTGCTCTACCAGCCGCTCTTGTAATCTTTGGAGGCACGTACATTCATCTGTCGCAGATTGCGTTAGCCATTCCGGCCGCGTTGTTGCTGGCTGGTCGAGCGCCTGGAGTGCTCGCGCGCGTCGCCGGCGTGGCTTGCGTGCTCTTGACGGTGCCAGGCATCCAATTCGGTTTCGATAGCTTTAGTATGGTCTGGATCGCGGCCGGCATTGCGGGAGTGCTTACCGCTCTACTTCTCCGCCCGCCTCTGGTTGTGGCAGCCATCGCAGCGGTGGCGGTCCTTGCTGGCGGTTTCGCTCTCCACGGTATGCACCCGGTCAGGGTGAGAGCACAGCATGCACCGACTATGAGCGCCCTCGGCGCAGGCGCGTTGGCTGATGAGTCCTGGACCCGCTTTGTACGCGCGGAGGATCCCGGTCTTCGTGAGCATCAGTTCGAGCTTCTCGCGAAGGCCCCGACGTGGGCAGGGCTTGGGCTGCTCTGCGGCGCCTCCGCGCTAAGCGCCTTCGCCGGCGTGCGCGGGAAGACAAAGGCCGAGGCTGCGCTTCCAGACCCATGCCGCGGCTAGACCAAGGACGATCACGGCCAGGAGTTTGAGGCTCGTCCCAACGTAGGGGATGGCGGGCAAGATATAGACGACGAAGGCTGCGCGCGTGCGCAATGGCTCCTTCAGCCGACTGCCCAGGAGCAGCAGCATCGGGAGGAGCATTGCTGCGTCGTACGCGTAGGCGTGCGGGGAGACCGCGAGCCCGATCATGCACGCCGCGGAGCCGGCCTCTAATGCGGGGCGTCGCGCGAGTCCGGGTATCGCGAGGACGAGCAGCGCGATCGCGGACCCGACGGCGATGGCGAGCGGAGCACCTAGCTGCAGAAGGATGCCGGGTAGGCTTACCGTGTGGGGCGCATTGAAGAGTGCGTCGGCGTGATAGTACGACGCGATTGAGTGCGCGTAGTGCAGTGGCCATGCTAGATCGCCCCCCGTAGCCACGACGCTGAGCAGATACCAGCCAGCGGCCATCGCGGCGACGATGCCGAGCTCACGCCAACGGCGCCGGATCACGAGTAGGCCAATGAGGGGTAGCGCATACGTGGGCTTATAGAGCAGCAATCCCAAGGGTATCGCTGTAGCGAGCGGACGCTGCGCCGCGAGCCCGCCGATTGCCAGGATCGCCAAGAGCACGCCCAGCGGAGCGTTCTGTCCGATGGTGATGCTTACGCCGATCGGCGTCCAGGCCAGGCTTGCCAGGATCGCCAGAGGCTTGGGAAGAGCAAAGAGGCGCGCACCGATGGCGCCTGCAGAGAAGGCGCATCCAAGCATGACAACGGCATTGACGACGAACGATAGGAGAACCGGCAGCCGGCTCAGTGGAACATAGATGTATGCGAAAGCGGGCGGGTAGGGGAAGATGTCCGTGCGAAATCCGTGCGCGTGCTGGAACGCCAGGAAGAGCCGTGGATCCACCAGCGCGTGCGTCCCGGCCAACTTCCCCGCTGTATAGAACGTGAGCCAGTCGGCGAGGACGTGCGGTGGGCCCAGCACGATTCTCAACGGGACGAGGCCCACGATCATCAGGGTGATCCCCCACGCTACGAGGCGATGCCTGATGTTCGCCTCACCGATACCGGTGAAGCCCATGCTCGACCTGCCGTGCAGCGGAGTATGCCCGAAGACCGTGGGGCATTGCACGATGAGGCGTCTCTAAGCGGAGGGCTCGGCCAATACCGGAAACCGCGAACCACTTGCTCAAGACCTGCTCGAGTTCGCGGGTGAGCCAATCACGGGCCGATGTCTCAACAAACGGTCTCTCCGCGACCCACGAGAATCCTAGACCCGTCGCAACACATACGAACGCAGAAATTGAAAAACATACGAGCGTACCTGTAGATAGTAGTTGTTGTTCTAGAAGAACGATGATGGGTTCATGAATAAGGTAGATTCCGTACGATGCCATGCCAATCATTACGATATATCTGGTAGAAAGCATCGCCTTTATTTGCTTGATCTCGCCAGCCGCCACGACGAGCGAAAAGAACGTAAGTTGCCAGATTGCGCTCGTAGACCAATTCCAGTTCGTGGCAGGGCTTACGATGAACGCAATCGGCAACAACATGAAGAACGATGGAAGAGCAAAACGTACGACGCTGCAGCGCGTAACGTGTAAATGGGATGCGACGATTCCGAGCATGAACGCGGGGAGCACAAAGATGTCAATGCTTCCCGCGCGTGTCAACAGCAGCACGAGCGATGAAGTGGCTATGATAGCGAATGCGCGTGGAGATTTCGTCCAGATCCATAAGAGGATAGGAAAGAGGAAGTACCATCTAAATTCGATCGCTAGTGTCCAGAACGACCCGTTTAATAGCGGGACGTTCTTGTCGAGAAAGAGCGCCTGTTTCAGTACATCGGTCGCCGAGAGGCCTGCTGGAAGTGCGGTCTGGGAGATCAGGGTGATTCCAAGACTTCTCAAGATTAGTTCGAGTCCTAGAAGCAGGAGAATGGCCGCGTAATATGGTGGTACGATTCGCACGAGGCGCCGTGCGGAGTATCGCACGATGTCAAGTGTTGCTTCGTCTCGTTCATGAAGCCTCGCCAATGTTGGATAGGCTAGACAGAATCCGGAGATGACGAAAAATAGATCGACACCGTGGCAGCCTTGACGGAGTAAGAAAGAGGCGAGCGAGTTGGAGGCATTGGTGATCCCCGGGTCATACTTTGCCGCGTGAAAGACGACGACGGATAAGACCGCCAGAGCCCTAAGTCCATCTATATATTTAATGCGGTCGTTTGTCATTGTGGATGTTGACCCGCAGAGCTGAATGTTGTGCCAAGTCTACCATAGGAGCTCTGCGTTGACGCGTTAACATGCTGTCAACAGTGCATAAAGCATGCTGGCAGGAAAGGCGGCCTGCTGTCGCAGTCTCGAGTTAGGCTGGCGGAGAAACCAGCATGGCGCCGAAGTCCCGGGGGAGAGGGAGCGCCAATGACGTTCACGCCGGCTCAGTACCACGAAGTCGCGGAGGTAGTCCGGACTGCCGCGGACGTTCGCCTTGAGATCATGGGTCGCTCGCAGGCGTGATGCACACCGAGGCGGAGATCGATATCGCCGCGCCGGCCCGCACGATCTACGATGCCGTTGCCGACGTCGAGCGCTGGCCGGCGTTCTTACCGCATTACCGCTATGTGCGCCGCAGCGCTGACGACGTGTATGCGATGGCGGCGCGACGCGGATGGATTCCCGTCCGCTGGGTTGCCCGCGTCGAGGGTGACCGCGCCGAGCCCGCGCTGTGCTTCCATCACGTCAGCGGCTGGACGCGGGGGATGAAGGTGCGTTGGTCGTTCTCGCCGTCGCCGTACGGGACGCGCGTGTGCATAACGCACGACCTCGACTTCCGTGCACTGCCCGTGGCGCGGGAGTGGATCGCGCGACGGGTAATCGGAGCGTTCTTCGTCGATGCGATCGCCCGCCGCACCCTGGGCTGCGTCAAGCAGCTCGTCGAGAGCGAGGCGCTGTGAACGTCGTCGTGACGGGCATCGGCGTCCTGAGCCCCGCCGGCTCCGCCCCCGCCGCGCTTTGGACGGGCGTGGCGTCGGGCCAGAGCTTCGTGCGGCGCGTGACGCGCTTCGATCCCGCGCCCTTTCGCTCGCAGGTGGCCGGCGAGATCGCCGATTTCGATCCTGAGGCTCGTTTAGATCGCAAACTGGCCAGACGTCTCGATCGCTTCTCGGCACTCGCCGTCGTGGCCGCCGAGGATGCGCTGCGCGATGCAGCGCTCGAAAACATCGAGCAGCCGGAGGAGTTCGGCGTGAGCATCGGCAGCGCGCTCGGCGGAGCAGCACTCGCCGAGGAGCAGCACCGGCGGTATCTCACGGGAGGCATCGGCGCGGTGCGCCCAGTGCTGGCGATCTCCGTCTTCGGGGCCGCCGCGGCGTGCAACGTTGCTCAGCAGTGTGGCCTGCACGGCCCCGTGCTGGGGAACACCAACTCGTGCGCCGCCGGCGTCACGGCGATCGGCGAGGCATGCATGCTGATGCGCCAGGGGCGCGCGCGCCGCATGCTGGCGGGAGGCGTCGAGGCGCCGCTGGCTCCCCTGACCTTTGGTGCCTTCGATCTCTTACGCGCGATGTCGGCCAAGTGGAACGATGCGCCGGAACGATCTTCGCGCCCGTTCGATCGCGCGCGAGACGGCTTCGTGATGGCCGAGGCGGCCGCCGTCCTCATGCTGGAGCGCGAAGAGGATGCCGTGCGGCGGGGAGCACGCATCTACGGGTGCGTGGCGGGCTTCGGCTTGAGCAACGACGCCTTCCATATGTCGGCCCCGCGAGAGGACGGGAGTGACTCGGCGCGCTCGATGCTTGCCGCGCTCGCCGACGCCGGCATGACGCCCGAGGAGGTCGAGTGCGTGAGCGCGCACGGCAGCGCTACGCCGCCCGGCGATACCGCGGAGGCGCGCGCGCTGGAGCAGGTGCTGGGCGAGCGGCTCGCGCGCGTTCCGGTTATCGCGACTAAGGGATGCCATGGCCATGCATTGGGAGCAACGGGAGCCGTGGAGGTTGCGATTGCGCTTCTGGCGATGGAACGCGGAGAGGTACCGCCCAGCGCCAACGCCGACGACCCCGAGCCGTCCGTGGCCACTGCCACGACCGCGCGCCCGATGCGTATCGCGAACGTCCTGAAGAATACCGCCGGCTTCGGCGGCCTCAACGCGGCGCTGGTGTTACGACGGGAAGCGTAGGTCCAGCGGCTCGCTCGCGCGATCGATACTCCTGCCAGCGTCGCTCCGCATCCGGCAACGCGACGGCGTTATCGGTATGGTAGACGGGCCACGTCACTCCGGCGATTGTCACCAGCGGATAGCGCTCGAGCCAATGGTAGAGATCCGCATTGGTCTGGAGGCGCCGCGGTTCGACGCCGATGAAGTAGCGCGCCCCTTTCCTGATAGCGCTCTCCTGGTCGAAAGGCGTCCAGAGCGCGGGGTCCTCCTCCCATCCGTAGCGGTTGATATAGTAGAGGACAGCGGGATCATAGTGGCCCATCACGATCAGCACGTCTTTGGGGAGGGCAGCGTCGAGGGCGCGCGCCTGCTCGTAGACGCCTACGCGCCAGACGAAGTACTTCGCAATATGCGCGCGGTTGATCACCGTGGTGCCGGCCAGTGCGATCGCTCCGACCAGGAGCCAGGCTGCGCGCTCGGCGTTGCCTACCGGGTGCGCCCGTGCGTAGATCCAGCCGACGGCCCCGCCGCCGAGCAGCGCAGCCAGCGGGAGGACGGGGTAGAGATAGTAGTCGACCGGCTCGACGGTGACGACGGTGAAGCCGTAGAGTGCCACGGCAGCCAGCCAAGACCACAGCAGCGTGCCGCCGCGCAGGGCGCGAGCCGCGAGCAGCACGATGCCTGCCAATGCCAACAGAGAGCCGATGGGCCCCAACATCGTATCCCACAGGAAGCCCCACTCACGTTGAAAGGCGCTGAGCTTTGCCATGAAGGCCGCCGGCGAATGAAGCGCCGCGAGCAGCGAGGGTATCACGTGCCGCTGCGTGATGCCGCTTGCCCAGTGCCACTCGGCGATGGCGTGCTCGAAGCGCAGGTAGGCGACGAGCGGGATGAAGGCGATGGCGGCGTAGAGCCAGGTTGCTGGTCGCGCTAATGTGCGGCGCCAGCCGTGGCGGGCGATGCCGAGCGCCGCGATCGGCAAAGCGGCGAGCAGCGCCACCGGCTTGGCCAGGAACGCGAGAAGCGCCAGCAGCGCCGGCCGCCAGAGCGAGCGCGCCTCACCGTCGCGATCTTCCAACCAGCACCAGGTGGCGTAGAGCGCTGCGGTGAGGAAGAAGACCATCGTCGTGTCCGGCATGAACGTGCGCCCATAGTACATACTGCCCGGATAGACGGCGAAGAGGAGCGCGGCGGCGGCGCCGGCCACGCCGCTGGCGAAGAGCCGTCGCGCGAAGAGGCCGACCACAGCGACCGTCCCCAGCGAGAACGCGATGCTCAGCAGGCGGCCGAAGATCTCATGGATGCCGAAGAGCTTGTAGAGCGTGGCCGCGAGAAACGGCACGATCTGCAGCTCCAGCTCCACGTAGTTCGGCGGCGGGCCGTCGTAGTTGGTCTGAGGGAAGAGCGGGTTGTAGCGCAGGAGCGCGAAATTGCGTGCGATGGAGGCGGTGTCGCCTTGGCGCCACGACGGATGGTCGAGCAGCGGGTCGTGAATGCCATGGAGGCGCAGCACCAGGCCCAGCAGGAGCGCGGCGAGCAGAGTAACTCGGAAGATCACGCGTGGTCCCTGAACGTCCAGTACTTGTTGACGAAGAAGTTCAGGAACATTCCGGAGACGGTTGCGACGAACCAGACGCGGTGGTTTCCGGCGACGTGCATAGGCCCTTTGAGAATCCACGAGACGGCGTCGCCCAGCAGCAGCGCTAAGAAAGATACGGTGAGGAACTGTGCCCCCTCGCGCCCGGGATGGCCGCTCGAGCGGAACGTCCAGACGCGGTTGAGGGCATAATTCGAGACGCCGCCCAGCATGAACGCGACGGAGAAGTTCCATAGGAACGGCCAGTGCGTCGTCTTGTCGAAAATGGTGAAGGCGATCAGGTTGACGACGAACCCGCTCGCCCCGACGATCCCGAACTTGACGAACTGACGCACGCCGCGACGCTGGATCGCCGCGGCAACGATATTGCGGTTTGACACCTATGCGATCCAATACCAATCGGCGAAGAGGACGGTGAAGAGGCCCAGGAGCGGAAGGCTGAACGCCACCACGGCGTTGTTGACTGCGGGACGCCTTCCCCAGATGGCGAGGACGATGAAGATCGGGAACAGCACGAGCGCGAAGCGCGGCATGCTCATGAGGCTCGACGTAGAGAGCGGGACGATGACGGAGAGGAGCATGTAAGCCCAGTACGAGGTCCGCAGCGTGCGGAAGCCGAGGGCGAGCATGACGATCATGAGCGCAGTGAACACCAGCTCGATGCTTTGATAGGCGATCGACTGCGGCAGATGGGCATGCGTCAACAGGTGAATGCTGTTCCCGATGCTGACCCAGGGGGGGGCGAAGTGGCGGTTCCAGTGGGCCTGCACGTGCGAAAAGTAGAGCGGGTCTCCTACGAGAACCCACAGGTAGCCCATGTACGCGAGCATCCCCGCCGGTACCAGGCCGATGCCCAGGACACTGCGCCAGGAGATGGGCTCGCCGTTGCGGTGAGCTGCCCACCATTCGATGGCGAAGGGCACGAAGAGCAGCACGCCTTCCACGCGGGTGGCGGAGGCGAAGGCGCCGACGATGCCGGCTAGCAGCCACTTACGTTCGCGGATGTAGTAGAACGACGCGACGGTCAGCGCGAAGAAGAGCGACTCGGTATAGACCGCCGAGAAGAAGATGGCCGTGGGGAAGATGGAGATGTAGAAGATCGCGCGGTGGGCCATGCGGCGGTCGCGCAGCTCGTGCTCCACCAGCTTGTAGAAGAAGAGCAGCCCCACGTAGAGCGCCGCGTTGGAGACGATCAGGCCGGCAATCAGATGCGAGCCCGTGAGTTTTCCGAGAATCGCCAGCAGGAGCGGGTAGAGGGGAAAGAAGGCCATGTTCGTCCCGTGGTAGCCGTTGGCGGCGATCTCGATGTAGTGTTGCGCGTCCCAGCGTCCCCAGACGGTGAGCAGGAGATCGTGCGAGGCGGCCCAGTGCGTGCCGGCGCGTTGGCCGATCAGCGTTGCGCCCAGCAAGGCGATGATGATCAGTGGGATGCGCGTGACCAGGTAGGTGACGGTGACTTCGCGGATGGTCTGGCTGAGACGTACGGCGGCGGCGAGCTTCACCGCGCCCCAGAGTGCGACCGTGGCAATGACCACCGGCCCCTCGGAGACGGATCGGAACGGCAGCAGCGCAAGCGGCAGCCAGAGCAGATAGAGCGGCAGGAAGCTCCAGGCGTCGAGGATGAGCGCCGTGCGATGCGAGATGCCGGTGCGCCATGACACGTAGTTCGCGTACCACTGCCACGCGGCTACAGCTGCCACGGTGCCAAGGGGGATCAGCGTCAGCAAGACGAGGTCGGTAACGGCGAGTAAGGCATGCAGATGCGAGACGGCGGCGTACCAGGCAAAGAAGCCGAACGTCAAGCCGGCGCCGGCTACTCCTGCAAGGGGAGCGGGCCCGGCAGCATAAAGAAGCCCCTGGAAGAGGGGACGTGCGCCGGTAGGTGGTGCGTGGTTGGTTCGCGCCGACATGGTCAGCGAGGCTTCTGGCCTCTCTTCGGGTGCCCCTGGCGACCCAGCACGAAAGGGTAATGGGTTGCAAGGGTTTCCTAGTCCGTCTGCCAATTTTTTGCGTCTCTAGTAGAGACGTCAGCGAGAGGAGCACGCAGTCATGGCCACCTTTACACCGGCACCGGCACAGGAGAACGTCGTCGATACTCTGGATTTCGTGAAGGTGACTGAGGCTGCCGCGCTGGCCGCCTCTCGTCTCATGGGAAAGGGGCAGCGTGATGAGGCCGATGCTTCGGCCGTCGAGAAGATGCGCGAAACGCTCAACGAGATGCACATCTCCGGGCGCGTCGTCATCGGCGAAGGCGAGCGCGACGAGGCTCCGATGCTCTACATCGGCGAGGAGCTCGGCGGCGGCGGTCCCGCACTCGACATCGCGGTCGACCCCGTCGAGGGTACCAACTTAGTTGCCAACGGCCTGCCCAACTCGATCGCCGTGCTGGCCATCTCGGAACGCGGCGGGCTCCTTCACGCCCCCGACTCCTACATGCAGAAGCTGGCCGTCGGCCCGAAGGCGGCGCCCTACGTTCACATCGACGCCAGCGTTCGGGACAACCTGGAGGCCGTAGCCAATGCGCTCGAGCGTCCCATCAGCGACGTCACAGTCGTGATTCTCGATCGCCCGCGCCACAAGGATCTCATTGACGACGTGCGGGCCGCCGGCGCGCGCATCAAGCTGATCTCCGACGGCGACGTCGACTCCTGCATCGCCACCGCCATCGAAGGCACGGGCATCCAGGTAGCGATGGGTACCGGCGGCGCTCCGGAAGGCGTGCTGGCCGCCGCGGCGCTCAAGTGTTTGGGCGGCGGTTTCTTCGGCCGCCTCAAGCCGCGTAACGAACAGGAAGCGGAGCGCGCCAGGGCTATGGGCTTCGGCGACCTCGACCGCGTGCTCTCGATGGACGACCTCGTCAAGGGCAAGGATGTCGTGTTCTGTGCGACGGGCATCACCGAGGGTGATCTCTGCCACGGCGTCAAGTTCTTCGGCAATAGCGCGAAGACGCATTCGATCATCATGCACGCCGCCACGGGCACCGTGCGTTTCGTCGAATCGACGCACCGGCTTTCTGCCCGTCCATACCGCGCGGGGGGCGCGCAGCTCGGCTAGAGAGAAGTCCGTTCGCGCAGTGTTCAGGTTTCTCAGGCCCGACGCGCAGGCTCGGAGCCTCGCCGATGTTTCGATCGAGGCTCTGTGGGAAGAGCAGACGCTTGGCGTGATCGTCGATCTCGATAACACGCTCGTCGGCTACCACCAGGACCACTTGCCGGCCGATCATCAGGTGTGGCTGCAGCAGGCGCGCTCCCGCGGCTTGCGCTTGGTCCTGCTTTCGAACAACTTTCCCGAACGGGTGGGTATGGTGGCGCAGGCGGCCGGTATCGCCTGCGTCGCCAGCGCGCTCAAGCCCTTGCCCGGTGCCTTCCGGCGCGCGCTGGCCCTGCTCCAGACCCCCGCAGCGCGCACGGTGGTCATCGGCGATCAGCTCTTTACCGACGTTCTGGGCGCAAAGCTCTGCGGCATGCGCACGATTCTAACGGAGCCGCTGGTGAGACACGATTTTGCCACGACCCGCGTGTTGCGTTTCTTCGAGCGCTTGGTGATGCCGGAACGCCGGACGTGAGGCGCCTGTGCGTCATCGGCGACCCTGTCGCTCATAGCCTCAGCCCCGCCATCCATCGTGCCGCGCTGCGAGCCGCAGCCATAGAAGGTGACTACGAAACCGTGCGCATTCCCGCAGGTACGCTGCACGAGCGGATCGCTGCGCTGCAAGCGCGTTACGTCGGCTGCAACGTCACCACGCCGCTGAAGGAAGAGGCGGCCGCACTTTGCGATCGCCTGGACGAGGCTGCCGGCGCCGCCGGAGCCGCCAATACCCTGCTCTTGTCCGCCCCAAGAGTCGAGGGCTGGAATACCGATGGTGAGGGCGCGGCCTTTGCGCTGGCTCAAGCCTGCGGCGTAGCCGATCTGCGAGGGTTGCACGTGGCCGTTCTCGGCACGGGCCCCGCGGCCCGGGCGGCGCTGCTCGGGTTGGCCGCGCACGGCGCGCTGCCGCTCGTCTGGGGGAGGCGGCGCGACGGGGTGGCAGCGGCAGTGGCCTTGAGCCGCGCCGCCCAACCGTGGGACTTTGGGGCCGTCGACGGCGTGCTCTCCACGCTCCCCCCGGGCGCGGAGCTGCCCGCGGACCTGGAGGAGGCCCTGCGCGGCAGCCCAGCCGTCGTGGACGCGAACTACGGGGCGCGTGCCGACCTCGGCGAGCGTTTGGGGCGACATGTCTTCGAGGGGCTGGGGATGCTGATCGGACAGGCGGCGGCCTCGTTTCGTATCTGGTTCGGCATCGAGCCGGATATCGAGGCGATGGCGCGGGCGGTGAACTTTAGATTGCGCGGGGGAGTCGCTTAGGATTTCTTCATCGGGGAGAGCGTACGCTTGGTCTTGGAGATGCACATACTCCCGGAAATCCCATCCTAAACTCGCGAAAACGAAGAGGCCGCCTGCATACGCAGACGGCCTCTCCGTCTATCAGGCAGGCGCGTACTCGACGATCGCGGAGATCGGTGCCGCTGCTCCCAGCTCTTCCGCGGCAACCGGATCGCCCAATCGGGAAAGGTCGATCTCGAGCAGCGCGCGCTCGGCAACCGTCGCCCGCCGCTCGCGGGTACGGCGTACACGCCCCTGCCGCTCGAGCGCTTCGAGGTACGCCAGCACCTGCCGCGCCGCCGCGGGCCAGAGCACGCGATCGACGTCGGCATAGATGCGCTCCACCAGGTTAGGGATCGTGACCGCCCCCGCGCGGAGTCCCTCGAGCACCTGGCGTTCGCGGAGGCCCCGATGCGTGATGTACTCGTCGAACTTCGCGCGCGGCGCCTCGACTTCGGGGCCGTGGCCGCCGTAGATGCGCGCGGCGTCGCCGTAGCGCTCACGCAGCATCTCGAGCGTGTTGCGATACGTCGCCATCTCTCCGCCCGGCGGGGCGATGACCACGGTCCCTCGGCCCACCACGACGTCGCCGGTGAAGAGGGCATGCTCCTCGGCGAGATAGAGCGCCACGTGATCGGCGGCGTGACCGGGGGCATCGACCACTTCCAAGCACAGCTCGTCGAGCGCGAAATCCTTGCCGCCCCAAAGCGTAGCCGTGTGCGCGAACGTCGAGTGCGGATGGCCGTAGACCGTCGCGCCGGTGAGCGAAGCCAGGCGCGCCGCGCCAGGGGCGTGGTCGGGGTGGCCGTGGGTGACCAGGATCGCCGCGATGGTCGCCCCGAGGTCGGAGGCGGCAAGCGCTAGTTCCAGCGCATGGCCTTGGTGGTCGGGGCCGGGGTCGATGGCCACAAAGCGGTCGCGGCCCGCGTCGATCAGATAGCTGTTGGTCCCGCTGAGGGTCATCGGCCCTGGATTGGGGGCGCGCATGCGGAAGACGCGCTCGCTCAGCCGTTCGATTGCCATCTCACCAGCGTTCTAAGTACTCGTCGGGGAGGCGGAAATCGGTCAGCGCGGCATCGAGCGGATCGGGGCTGACGGCGAGGATCTCCTTGCGGCGTGCGTGGTCCAGCAGCCCGTCCAGCGAGTCGTAGCGCGCCAAGCGCTGCAGGTGGAGGCGCGTGGGATAGACGATGCGCATCTCCCCGCGTCCGGCGCGTTCGAGTGCCTCGAGCGGCTCGATCCAGACGCCGTGGGTCGTCTCGACGAGATCGGCAGCCGCCGCCTGATCCGCAGGCATCGCCGTGATGAAGAAGTAGGCGTCGAAGCGGCGGGGTTCGCCCGGGGGCGTGATCCAGCGCGAGTAGGCCTCCACGAGCGAGAGATCGATGACGGCCTCGAGATGGGCGATCAGCTCGGCGAAGCTCGACTCCCCGCGCTGGAGAGCGGCGCGCGCGCGTATCAGCTGCTCCGACGGCGGAAAAGGAGGACGCATGAGAAGGACGCCCGCCTCTTCGAAGAGCTCGCGTACGCAGGCGACGAGCAGGCCGCGCTGCTGAGACGGGGACAATCGGACCGCGTATTCCACGGCGTTGCCGACGGGCTCACTGCGAAAGAGATGCTCGAGACGTCCATTCTCGACGCCGGCAAGCCGCGCGACGATGGCGTCGTCGCTATCGCGTTTTTCGAGCGCTCCGCCCGGAAAGACGTAGGCATCGGGAACGAAGGCGCTCTGGGCGCTGCGCCGCAGCAGGAACACCTGGAGACGGTTCTCTCGTGGCCGCACCAGCATGATGGTTGCCGCTGGGCGTGGCACAAGCGGTGGGCTGTCCATGCTCGCCTCGTTTCGGGGCGCCCCGCGCCGGCCCTACCGCTTGCCGAAGGACGATGGAAGCGTACGCATCGATGTCGATGGCGTGATCAATCCGCATGGCGCCATCGCGGGGAGGAGCGCCGAAGAGGCCGAAGAATAGCTCGCGGTCCTGGCGCCGTGCCGTTGTAGCTCAGTGGTAGAGCACGTCCTTGGTAAGGACGAGGTCATGGGTTCAATCCCCATCAACGGCTCCAGACTTATGGCTCTGCGCCGTCACGCCGCTGCGGTGTATGCACCTTCTGCAAGAGAGAGCGTAAAGACGCGTACCCCTAGCGCTTGGCGATGAGCGCGTAGTGGTAGCGTAGCGTATGGGCGCCGAGGATCGTGAAGTGGTGGCGCTCCAGCCGCGTCCGCGCCTCTTCGATGCGGTAGACGTGTGCCGCGGGCGGGCCAACCGGACGGTCGACCGCCGCGTTCCAGTCGATGAAGACGGCACGCCCATCGAACGTGAGCAGATCGCGCAGCTCGCGCAATGCGGCGTCACCCACCTCGTGCAAGACGTTGAGTGCCAGGACACGGTCGGCGCAGCCGCGCAGCGTAGGGAATGCCTCGGTTCCTACGGCCTCGATGTTGGGCAGACGTGCCGCCTCCGGCTTAGCGCGCAACAGAGCGAGCATCTCGGGTTGTTCGTCGAGGGCAATGACGCGCGCGTCGGGGCGAGCGCCGGCGATGGCGATGGCGTACGTTCCGGTCCCCGCGCCGAAGTCCACGATGCAGGCGCCGTACGGCGCGTCCAGCAACGCCAGGACCTCGTCACGCGAGAGGTACGCGAAGCGCCCAGGGTCATCGAGGCGTGCCGCTTTGGCGGGGTCGAAGCGTTTGGGCTGCTTGGCACCGTGGCGATCGTGGTGCGTGGAGCGAGGATGCATGTCGAGCCGCGTTCGGTCTCTCCGTTGCGCCGTCCTTGAGACGGAAGTTCTCGAAGGCGTACGGTAGGCGCCTACCCTCGTAGGCGAGAACAGCGACCCCCGTCGTGAAGCCCCGCTTGCTCATCGTCTCGGCGGTCCCCGCCGAGCTTCCGCCCCCCGCCCCCGCCTTGACGCTTCTGGCTGCAGGGATCGGCCCCGTCGAGGCAGCCTCGGCCGTAGCCGCGGCGTTGGCTCGCGAGGCATACGGTGCCGTGGTCTCGGTTGGTATCGCGGGCAGCTTCGGCAGCGTCGCTTGCGGCGGCATCGCCATCGTGACCGAGGATATCCTCGCCGAGTTGGGCGTCGAGGGCGGCGAAACGATGCAGCTCCCGCCCGACGTCGCGCTGGTGGACCGCGCGTATGCGGATCCCGTGCTCGTCGAGGCGGCGCGCCGCGCGCTTCCCGAAGCGGCCGTGGGGCGCGGCGTCACGGTCTCGATGGTGACGGCCACGGACCAGCGTGCCGCCGAGCTGCGGCAGCGCTTCGACCCGCTGGTGGAGTCGATGGAAGGTTTCGCCGTCTTACGCGCTGCGCAGCGTGCCGGCGTGCGTGCGCTGGAGGTGCGTGCCGTGTCGAATCTCGTGGGCATGCGGGACCGTGCGGCGTGGGATATCCGCGGCGCGCTGCGGACGCTCCATGCCGCCTACGCAAGCCTCTGGGAGAGCCTGCTGTGAAACTCGCATACTCGCCGTGTCCAAACGACACGTACATCTTCGCCGCGTTGACTCACCATGTGATTCCCGGCGCTCCGCGCGTCGAGGTGGCGCTGCACGATATCGAGGAACTCAACGCCGCGGCGCGCGAGGGGCGGTACGAGCTCACGAAGATCTCCTACGGCGCCATTCCGTTCCTGCTCGACCGCTATCGTCTCTTGCGATCCGGTGGCGCTCTCGGGCGCGGATGCGGTCCGCTGGTGGTGGCGCGCCCCGGCACGGTGCTCGAGGGCATACGCAGCGTGGCCATTCCTGGACAGATGACCACGGCATATCTGCTGCTGCGTCTGCTCTTCGCCGAGCGTGGTCTCTTGCTGCCGGAAGTCCGTACCCTGCGCTTCGATGGCATCTTGGGCGCCGTGGCGCGGAATGAGGTCGAGGCGGGACTCATCATCCACGAGAGCCGTTTCACGTATCGCGATCACGGCCTGGTATCGCTGGTCGATCTCGGGGAATGGTGGGAGCAGGCCACGGGGCATCCCATACCGTTGGGTGGGATCTTGGCGCGGCGCGATCTTCCCATTGAGGCGTGCCAACGCATCGACGAGTCGATTCGCTTGAGCCTGGCGCATGCACGCGCGCATGAAGACGAGATCATCGGCTACGTGCGCGAGCATGCCCAGGAGATGGACGAGCAGGTCATGCGCAGTCACATCGCACTCTACGTCAACGAGTTCAGCGATGATCTCGGGACGGAAGGAGAGGCTGCGATTCGCGTCCTCTTGGAGCGCGGGGCGAAGGCGGGCTGGACCCCGGCTGCGCCCGTCGATCCCTTTGCCTGAAGAGCTTGGCGGCTTCGATCCAGCCGGTTCCCACGAGTGCGGCGCCGGTTGCGTGCAGCCACTGCGTTCCGTCCAGCGCGGTCGTCCGCAGGCTAACGGCCAGCACGGGCACGAGCGTCACCGCGGCGGTCAAGCTCAAGGTGGCCGCCGCCCACGCGTTCATGACCGGGTTGGAGAAGAGGCCGACGCGCACAAGCGGCTCGCGCTGCGTTCGCATGTTCTGCGCGAGCAAGACGTGGCCGATGAGCCAGGTCACGAACGCCATCGTTTCTGAAGTTGCGCGTCCGTAACCCGCGTACCACGTCGTAAGGTAGGCGAAGGTGACGGCCGCGCAGAGGCCCGAACCTGCCCAGAGAACCGTGCGCACCATAGCAGCGTCCATGAAAGGCGCACGCGGATCGCGCGGAGGAAGCCGCATCACGTCGGTCTCCGGAACTTCGATGACGAACGTCGCAGAGGCCGCTAGATCCATGAAGAGTTCCATGACGATGATTTGAATCGGCGCGAACGGCACGGGTACGCGCAGAAGGATCGGTATGAGAATCGCCGCGATCAGGGCTACCTTGCAGGCCAGGTAGTATTGCACTCCCTTGCGCAGGTTCTCGTAGAGCACGCGCCCTTCGGCAACGGCGGCGACGATCGTAGCGAAGTCGTTGTCTGCCAAGATCAGTCCGGCGCTCTCGCGTGCGATATCGCTTCCGCCTTGCCCCATGGCGATGCCGATGTCGGCGGCCGCCAAGGCGGGGGCGTCGTTCATGCCGTCGCCGGTCATGGCTACGCGCTCGCCGCCGGCGTGCAGTGCCGCGATGATGCGCTGCTTGTGATGCGGCATGGCGCGCGCGAAGACTGAAGTGTTGCGCACAGCCGCGGCGAGCTGCTTATCGCTCATGGCATCGATCTGGTCTCCGCTGACGACGGGTGCCCGGGCATCCAGGCCGATGTCGCGGGCGATGGCCATGGCCGTCAGGGGGTGATCGCCCGTGATCATCATGACGCGGATCCCCGCGTCGCGACAGGCGGCGATCGCCGCCGGCACTTCGGCGCGCGGCGGATCGCTGAACGCCGCGAGGCCGACGAAGGTCAAGTCGCGTTCCGCTGCCCGCTCGTCGGCGGGCTTCGCGACTTCGGATCGCTCGGCGAGGGCGATCACGCGCAGGCCTTGTTCTGCTATCGTCGCCGCGCGTGCCTCGATGGCGGACCGGTCGGCGTCGCTCAGCGGCCGCGTAGCGCCATCGAGGCGCAGCGTGCCGCAGGCATCGAGCATCGCGCCGGGGGCGCCCTTCGCGGCCACGCGCACCGCGCCGTCGCTCCCGTGCACGGTCGACATTCGTTTCCGTTCGTTATCGAACGAGAATTCTGTGCGTAGCGGGTTCTCTTCGCGCAGTCGCGCCGTGTCGATGCCATGTGCGGCCGCGGCAACGAGCAGCGCTGCCTCTAACGGATCGCCGCTGCCGGGGTGGCGCGGGTCGGCGTCATTGCAGAGCACGCCGATCTCTAGGATTTCGCGCAGGTGGTCGGCGGGCCAACCCTCGCGCAAGACCATCCGATTCTCGGTGAGCGTACCCGTCTTGTCCGTGGCGATGACGGTGACGGCGCCCAGCGCTTCCACGGCCGTTAGGCGCTTGACGATGGCATGACGCTGGGAGAGGCGGTAGGCGCCCACGCCAAGGACCATGGTGACGATGATGGGGAGCTCCTCGGGAATCGCCGCGAAGGCGAGCGAGAGCCCGGTGAGCACCATCTGGCGCAGCGACTCTCCGGTGAGCAGCCATCCCAGCAGCACGACGACGGCACAGACGGTGATGGCATACCATACCAACCATCCGCTGAGTCCCGCCATAGCGATCTGCAGCGGCGTACGCGGCATCGGCGTCTCCTGCGCACTTGCGGCGAGGCGGCCGACTTCCGTTGCGGATCCGGTGGCGAAGACCACGGCGCTGCCCCGTCCACGGCGCACCACTGTTCCGGCATAGACGACGTCGTCCGGATCCTTGTCCACCGGGAACGACTCGCCGGTCAACGGGGCTTCTTCGACCGCTAAGCCGTACGAGGCGAGCAGGCGCGCATCGGCGGGCACGCGGCGCCCGGCCTGCAGCAGCGTGACGTCGCCGGGGACGACGCGTTCGGTTGGAACTTCCTGAACGACGTCGTCACGAAGCAGTAGTGCATTGGGCTCGCTGAGTTCCGAGAGCGCCTCGATCGCATGCTTGGCCCGGTATTCCGTGAAGACTTCCGCGCCGACCAGCGCCGTGATCACCACGAAGATCGTCAGCGTATCCCCGGGCTTGCCCCAAAGGGCATAGAGCACGCCGGTGACGGCCAGCAGCAGGATCATCGGCTCGCGTGCTTCTTCGAAGAAGATGTGGAGCAGCGTGGCGCGCTGCCGGGGCCGCACGAGATTCGGGCCGTACGTGGTGAGCCGCCGTGCGGCTTCTTCGGTGGTGAGTCCGCGTTGAGATCGGCCTTGCGTCTCCGTGTCCATGAAACGGTGCTAACCGCCGGCGATAGCGCCGACGATCAACAGCGGTTCAGTTCCGCTTGCCACAGCCTCCGGGAGCGGGGCGTCCAATGGCTCGTGCGAGAGATCCCGCTCGCATGCGAAGAACCGCACGAAGGGCCTGCGCTGCTGGGTTCGGTGGTCGCGGATCGTTCCGCGCAGCATGGGGTAGGCTTCCTCGAGTGCATCGAGCACCGAGGAGAGGGTGGTGCGCGCGCCGACGTCGAGCGTGGTCTCGCCGCCGATGCGGGCTAGAGCTCGCAGGTGCGTCGGAAGCACGACGCGGATCACGGCAGCGTTTGCACTTCGACGGAGAGCACGGCTGGGAGGTCGCGCACGATAGGGGTCCAACTGTCTCCTGCATCGGCTGAAGCGTACACCTGCCCGCCGGTGGTGCCGAAATACACACCGCATGAATCGAGCGAGTCGACGGCCATCGCGTCTCTTAGTACGTTGACGTAGCAATCGCGCTGGGGCAGGCCTGCCGTAAGCGCCTCCCATTCGTTACCACCCGTGCGGCTGCGGTATACGCGCAGCTGTCCTTCGAGCGGGAAGTGCTCTGTATCGCTCTTGATGGGGGCGACGTAGATGGTGTCCGGCTCGTGTGCGTGGACGTCGATCGCAAAGCCGAAATCCGTCGGCAGGTTGCCGCTGATCTCGTGCCACGACTCGCCGCCGTCGTCACTGCGCATCACGTCCCAATGCTTTTGCATGAAGAGCACTCCCGGACGCGACGGGTGCATCGCGAGGCGGTGAACGCAGTGGCCCACCTCGGCATTGGGATCGGGAATGTATTGCGAGGTGAGACCGCGATTGATCGGTCGCCACGTCTTGCCGCCGTCGTCCGTCCGGAATGCACCCGCGGCCGAGATGGCAACGAAGATCCGCTCGGGATCGCGCGGGTCCAGAAGGATCGTGTGGAGGCACATTCCCCCCGCGCCGGGCTGCCACGAAGGGCCCGATCCATGGCCTCGCAGTCCGGAGAGCTCGTGCCAGCTCGCTCCGCCGTCGGTCGAACGGAACAGCGCCGCATCTTCAACGCCGGCGTAGACCGTGTCCGGGTCGGTCCGCGACGGTTCGAGATGCCAGACGCGCTTGAATTCCCACGGGCGGGAAGTGCCGTCGTACCATTGGTGCGTGCCCGGGACGCCGTCGTAGGTGAACTCGTTGCCGACGGACTCCCATGTCACGCCACCGTCGTTCGAGCGCTGCATCACCTGGCCGAACCAGCCGCTGGTCTGCGATGCATACAGGCGATCCGGATCGGCCGGTGACCCCGCGATGTGGTAGATCTCCCATCCCGCGAAGAACGGGCCGCTAACCTCCCATGCTTCGCGTTTTCCGTCCGAAGA
>SCQY01000342.1 GCA_004298665.1 bacterium
GCCGACGTGGAGATCCTCGACACCGAACCCGGTCACGGCTTGGATCCCGCGCGTCTGGCGGGGCGCTTGCGCCAGGATCGCGAGCAACGCATCGCCGGCATCTTGCTGACGCACAACGAAACCTCGACCGGTGTGCAGAACGACATGGAGGCGCTCTCGCGCGCCATGCAGGGCCACCCCGCCCTGCGTGTGGTGGACAGCGTGAGCGGCCTGGGCGCATCGCGCATGCCGATCGACGAACTCGGCTTCGACGCCGTGGTGGGCGCTTCACAGAAAGTGCTCTCGGCGCCGCCGGGGCTCTCTTTCGTTGCGCTCTCCAGCCGCGCATGGGACGCCGTAGCGCGCGCGAAAATGCCGCGCTTCTACTTCGACTTCGCCAAGGCGCGCGAGTTCGCCGCCGACGGCCAGACGCCGTGGACGCCGCCCATCTCGCAAGTCTTCGCACTCGACGTTGCGCTCGACCGCTACCATGCCGAAGGCACGGCCAACGTGCACGCGCGCCATGCCGCCAACGCCGCCGCCATCCGCGCCGGCGTGCAGGCGCTGGGTCTCCAGCTCTTCGGCGACTTGCGCTATGCCTCGCCTACCGTGGTGACGATACGCGTCCCCGACAACGTGCAAGCCTCAGCCGTCCTCAAGACGCTGCGCGAACGCCACGGCATCGTGCTCGCCGGCGGACAGGGCGATCTCAAAGGCAAGATCTTCCGCATGGGCACAATGGGCGCTATCACCCCCGCCGACGTCCAGCGCGCCATCGCCGCCCTCGGCGAGACTCTCGCCGCGCAAGGCTTCGTTCCCATCGCTCGTTAGCCCGCGAGCTTCGCGTGGCGCACCCCTCGCTCCGGGACCGCTGTGCCGCACATCGTGTGCGGCACGCTCTCGTTCCGCTCGCTTTCGGCCCTCCAGGCCTCGCTCGCTCCAGAGAGTCCCTGCGCGAGGAATGCGCCCCACGAAGCTCGCTGACGTAGCAGCGAGTAGTACCTTGCCGCGTAGCGTCAGCGGCGGGGCGTGCGACGCCGCTCCTGAGGGGGCTCCGAGGCGCGCGCGGAGGCAGGGATGCCGAGAGCGCGCGCGAGGGCAGTAGGAGCGGCGCAGGAGAGCACCGCGACGCGGTGTCGCACGCTACGACGCGCGCGAGCGTTACCAGCCGTGGTGCAGGGCGTGGCGCTGGAAGAGCGGGTGCACGTAGGGCTTGACGATCGGCGGGAGCATGGTCTGAAGGCCATGGTCGATGCGCGCGTTGGGCGAGGTGATGAAGGTGACGACGGGCGAGCGTGCGAGGTCGGCGCGCATCGCGGAGGGGAGCGCGAAGAAGAGCGCGACGTAGAGCACGGCCCAGAGCAGCACGGCGCCTTTGGCCAGGCCGATGGCGCCGCCGATGAGCGCGTTGCCGGTGCCGAGCACGGGCAGGTGCATGATGCGGTCGACGATGCTGACGATCAGCAGCGCGATCACGTAGCCGAGTATGGCAGCGGTCAGCACGCCTAAGAGGCGATTGACGCCGGCGCTGGCATGGGTCATCCAGCCGATGGTCTGATCGAGCTGGCCGCGGTAGAGAATTGCCGCAGCAATCGCCGCCACGATGGCCAGCAGGCCGCCGATCTCACGAACGCCGCCGCGCTTGATGCCTTTGAGGAACGCGAAGAGCAGGAGCGCCCCCAGGACGACGTCGGGCCAACCCAGATGCTGGAAGGCCGCGGGCATCAGGTGCGCAGCTCGGCGCCCAGGCGCTCGCGCAGCGCCGCGATGACCTTGGCCGTGGCCTCATCGGCGATGGCGTCGGTGATCGTCGTGTCCGGCTCGCGCAGCCAGACGCGTACGGCGATCGACTTCTTCCCAGTGGGGACCTGCGGGCCGCGGTATTCGTCGAATGGGCGCGCGCGCTCGACTTGGGGAATGGCCGCTTGGAGCACGGCACCGAGCACCGCTTCGGCCGGCACGTTCTCGTCCAGCAGCAGCGCTACGTCGCGTGAGGTACCGGGGAACTTCGGCACGGGCTTGTAGACCGCCACGCGGCGCGCCGGCAGCTTGTCGATGCGGAGAAAGGCGTAGTACGTGCTGAGCGGGATCTCGAAGGTGCCGCAGAGGCGCGGATCGACGCGCCCCGCCATCGCCACGCTGTCGTGGCCCAACAAGAGCGAGGCGGACTTGCCGGGATGCAGGCCGGGGATAGCGTCCTGCGCCACGCCGGGCCAGATGCCGGTGAGATTGCGCAGCAGTGACTCGATCTCGCTGCGGAACTCGACGAGCGTACGATCGCGCCAGACCGGCTCACCCTTCTCCGCGCGCTCCTCGCGTGCGAAGAGGATGCCGGCGATCGTCTCCTCCGAGATCGGGTCCTCACTGCGGAAGGTGTGGCCGATCTCGAAGATACGGCAGGGGAGCTCCTGATGATTGCGTGAGAGCCACTGCAGCATGAGCGGAAGAATGGCGAAGCGCAGCCAGCGCTGCTCTTCGGAGAGCGGGTTGAGCACTTCCACCGGCGCGCGTGGAAGCTCGATGCCGGCGTTGCGGTACTTCTCGATGATCGAAGAGGAGTGCAGCGGCAGCGAGACGATCTCGCGATAGCCCATGTCCGCGAGGCTGTGGGCGATGTCGCTCTCGAGATGCCAGTCGTCGGATCCGATGCCGTGCTGAGCGATCGGCGGCAGCACGCTGGGAATCTCGTCGTAGCTCTCGATGCGCGCTACTTCCTCCACGAGATCGACGCCCTCGTGGACGTCGGCGCGCCACGGCGGCACTTCGACGTCGAGCATGAGATCATCGACGGGGGCCGTTGCGAAGCCGAGCACTTCGAGATTGGAGGCGATGCGCTGCGCCGGCAGCGTCAGCCCGAGCACACGCG
>SCQY01000343.1 GCA_004298665.1 bacterium
GCCTCCTCGTACAGCGGAGCCACCAACTGCAGGCCCAGCGGGAGCTCGCGGCCGCCCGGCGAGCCGTCGCGAACGAAGCCGCAGGGCACGGAGAGCGCCGGCAAGCCCGCCAGCGACATCGGAATCGTATAGTAGTCCATCAGATACATCGACACCGGATCATCACTCTTGGCTCCGAACGCAAAGGCCGGCGAGCTGGCAGCGGGGCATGCGATGAGATCGCATGCCCCGAAGGCGCGCTGGAAGTCGCCTGCCGTCAGCGTGCGAGCCTTCTGCGCACGCACGTAGTAGGCATCGTAGTAGCCGCTGGAGAGCGCGTACGTACCGATGAGGATGCGCCGCTTCACTTCGGGGCCGAAACCCGCGGCACGCGTCTTGCCATACATCTCCTGCACGTTGGCGCCTTCGACGCGCAAGCCGTAGCGAACGCCGTCGAAGCGCGCGAGATTCGACGAAGCTTCCGCCGGGGCGATGAGATAGTAGGTCGCTAGACCATACTCGGCGTGCGGCAGAGCAACGTCGACGATCTCCGCGCCAAGCGCCGCCAACTGCGCGTAGGCGCGGCGATACGCAGCGTCGATCTCTTCTCCCAGATCCTTCGTATCGAATTCGCGGACCAGGCCCACGCGCAGGCCGCGCAGGTCCGTACGCAGCGAGGGAAGTGTAGGCTCTACGGGCCGCGGGAGACTCGTGGCGTCCATGGGATCGTGGCCGGCCATCACGTCGTACATCGCAGCCGCGTCTTCGACCGTGCGAGCAATCGGGCCGATCTGATCGAGGCTGGAGGCAAAGGCGATCAAGCCGTAGCGCGAGATGCGTCCGTAGGTCGGCTTCATGCCGACCACGCCGCAGAAGGCCGCAGGCTCACGAATGGAGCCGCCGGTATCCGAGGCCGTGGCCAACGCCGCTTCGCGTGCGGCCACGGCCGCGACGCTTCCGCCGGAGCTGCCACCCGGGACACGATCGGTGTCCCAGGGATTACGGGTCACGCCCAGCGCCGAGTTTTCGCAGGAACTCCCCATCGCGAACTCATCGAGGTTGGCCTTGCCCACCGGCAGGCAGCCTGCTTCGAGCAGGCGCGCGACGGCAGTCGCCGTGTACGGCGCCACCCATCCGCCCAGGATCTTCGATCCGGCTGTGGTCACCGTGCCCTCCAGGCACATATTGTCTTTGACGGCCACCGGCACGCCCGCCAACGGCAAGCGCTTCCCCGCGGCGACAGCCTCATCGACCCGCTGGGCCTGCTCGCGCGCAAGATCCCCGGTGAGGCTGAGAAACGCGCCGATGCTGGGCTCCGCCCGCTCGATACGCGCCATGTGCGCATCGAGCACTTCGACGGCGCTCACTTCGCGCGCGTTGACTGCGGCGGCGATCTGCGTGGCGCTCCGCAGGTGGAGGGAGCTCATTCCTGCTCCTCGATGATGCGTGACACCCGGAAGAAGGCTCCCTCACGGGCTGGGGCGCCCGCCATCACCTGCGCGCGGTCGAGTGAGGGACGAGTCGTGTCGTCGCGGAGTACGTTGGTCAGCGGTACCACCTGGGCAGTTGGGGCTACCTGGCCGACGTCGAGGCGCTGGAGGAGCTCGACGTGCTCGAGGAGGTGATCGAGCTGGCGCTGGTAGAGCGTCGCCTCCTCTTCCGTGAGATCGAGGCGCGCCAAGCGCGCCACATACCGTACATCGATACCGCTACCTGATGACAAAATCCGGGTACTCCTTCTCTTTGGGCCCCGCCTGCGGAGCCTCCGGCGATGCTCCCGCCAGGCGCATCTCCTCGTCCACCTTGGCTGCTGCATCCTTCCGCCACAACGTGCAGAGCACCTCGACGTGCCCTGTTTGTGGAAACATGTCGAACGGCTGCACGATGCCCAGCTCGTATCCCGCCGCATGGAGCTGCCCGACGTCACGCGCCAGGGTGGCGGGATTGCACGAGAGATACCAGATGTTCGGCACGCGTGCAGCGGCCAGCGCCGCCAAGGCAGCCGGTTCCACCCCCTTGCGGGGCGGATCGAGGAAGACGATCTGAGCGCCGTGCAGCGCCAGGTCGATGCGCGGCTCGTGCAGCGCATCCTCCACGCGGCCCACGGCGAACTCGGTGCTCCCCTCTACGCCGTTGAGCAATGCGTTGGCACACGCCTCCTCGATGGCTTGAGGGCTCTCTTCGACGCCGAACACCGTACAGCCCAAGCGCGCGAAGAAGATCGAGAAGGTGCCCGCCCCGCAGTAGAGATCGACGACGCGCCGCGGCTTGGTCAGCCCCGCCGCGATGAAGCGGAAGATCTGCCCCACCATCTCGCTATTGACTTGGAAGAACGAAGCTGCCGAGACGCGGAAGCGGATCCCGTCGATCGTCTCCTCCATCTCCGCTTGTCCCCAGATGGTACGTTGTTTGCGCCCCATCACCGCGTTCTGGCTGGCCGGCTCGAACGAGTTCTGTACCCCGACTAGCCCCGGAAGCGCGGCAACCAGCCGCGTCACGGCACGATCCAGGTGCTCGGCTGGACGCTCCGTGGTCAGCGAGACCACCGCATGCCCCAAGGCGCGTCCCGCTCGGGCCACCACGTGACGGACTCCGCGCAGCACGCTCCCAGCCGCCGAGGAGCGAGCGATCGACACCAAGTTCCGGACGTAGCCGTCGAGCTGAGGCAGCACGATCGGGCAGGATTCGATCGGCACCACTTCATGCGAGCGCGCCTGGTAGAAGCCGACGGCGAAGCGGCCGCCGGGGCGCTCCTGCACCACCAGCGACATCTTGTTGCGATAGGAACGCGGATAGGGCATGCCGATGGTCTCGGCGACCTCCACGTCGACCCCGGCGATGCGCCTAAAGGCGCTGGCGACCATGTTGCGCTTCCAACGCAACTGAGCGGGGTAGGCCAGGTGCTGGACTTGACACCCGCCGCACACGCCGAAGACGGCACAGAAGGGCTCCGCGCGATCCGGCGAGCGCACGAGAATCTCGAGCAGGTCGCCGACGGCGTAGTTGGCCTTGACCGAGGAGATGCGCACGCGCACGCGCTCCTGGGGCAGCCCGCCGGTAACGAAGACGACCATCCCGCCCGCGCGGCCCACGCCTTGCCCGTTCGCGAGCAGGTCCGTGAGGGGGAGGACGACCTCTTGGCCGACGACGGGTGCGGGACTAGTCGCGCTTCTGTTCGTCAAGCGAGCGGAGAAGCTGGTTGGCTTCGTCGATGAGCGACTGGATGCGGGTGCTCGTAGGGTCGGGTTCTCGCCTTCCCATCAGGCTCCGCGCGACAACGAACGCGGCGGCGGCAGAGACGGCGATGAGCGCAGCCCACACCAGCACGCGTCCATCGACCGCGGGGCGCTGGGCGCTCTCAGATTGTTGTGCGTTGGCGGATTCTGCGCTCGCCTCGGTCAGGTCGGCCATGGTCACCTCTGGCCAATTCATTCTGCTAGGGGGCGGCGGTCGCCTCCGGCGCGGTCGCCTCCGGCGCGGCCGCGTCGAGCGTCTCCAACTCGCGCTTTTCTGAGGCCGAGATCACGCGCTGCAGGTCCAGCATGATGATCAGACGGTCGCCTAACTTCCCCACCCCGCGAATGTACTCGGTCTCCACTCCCGAGATCATCTCCGGAGCCTCCTCCACCTGCTCTACGGGGACGCGCAGCACTTCGCTGACCGCGTCCACGACCATCCCGACGCGCTTGCTGCCGATCTCCGTCACGACGATGCGCGTGTTCTTGGTATGCTCCACGCGCGGCATGCCAAAGCGAGCGCGCAAATCGATGATTGGGATCAGTTGCCCGCGTAAGTTGATCACGCCCTCCATGAAGTGCGGCGCACGCGGGACGTGCGTGATCTGCACCATGCGGTTGATCTCCTGCACCTGGGCGATTTCGACCCCGTACTCCTCATTGCCCAGGGAGAACGAGACGACCTGAATCATCTCGCCGGAGAGTTGCTTTGAATCCTTCTCTTGCATGGGTTACTCCTCGAGCTCCGGCACGCTCAGACCGCCGAGTACTCCGCGCGCGCCACCCGACCTGACGCATAGGCATCACCGACGAGCGAGTGGACGTCGATGATCAAGCTGATCGATCCGTTACCCAGGATCGTCGCCCCAGAGATTCCGCTGATCCTGCCGATGACGTCGGAGAGCGGCTTGATGACGATCTCCTGCTCTCCCTGGAATGAATCCACGACGATTCCTACCTGGCGCCCCTGCATGTTCACGATCACGATCATCACTTTCTCGGGGTCGCGCGCCGTGCCCAAGCCGAAGAACTCGCCGATGCGCAGCAAGGGAACCACCGCGCCGCGCAGCGTGATCACCTCGTTGCCGTGGACGGTGCGCACTTCGGACATCCCAACGCGCTGGGACTCGATGACCGAATCGAGTGGAATCGAGTAGAGCTCACCGCCGACGCGCACCAGGAGCGCCTGGATGATCGCCAGAGTCAGCGGAAGCTTGATGGTGAAGGTCGTCCCGGCTCCTTCGGTCGAGTCGATGTCGAAGATGCCTTTCAGCCGCGCGATGTTCTTCTTCACCACGTCCATGCCGACGCCGCGCCCCGAGATGTCGGTGACTTTCTCGGCCGTCGAGAAGCCCGGCTGGAAGATCAGTTCCATGATCTCGCGATCGGTCAGCTTGTCCGACTCCGAGATCAGTCCTTGACGGATGCCCTTCTCGCGCACGCGTGCCAGATTGATCCCACGGCCGTCATCGCTTACCTCGATAATGATCTGATTGCCTTCGTGGTAGGCATTGAGCCGGATCGTTCCAACTTCGGGTTTGCCCAGCGCAAGCCGCTCTCCGGCCTCTTCGATGCCGTGGTCGACGCAGTTGCGGATGAGATGCATCAGCGGCTCACCGATCTCGTCGACCACTGTCTTGTCGAGATCGGTCTCCGCGCCGTGGATTTCCAGGCGCACTTCCTTCTTGCGCGCTTTCGAGAGGTCGCGCACCATGCGCGGAAAACGTTCGAAAACCTGACCGATCGGCACCATGCGCACTTTCATGATGCCTTCTTGGATCTCGTTGGTGGTCCGAGCGAGCAGGCCCGCGGACTCCGCCAGGTCCTTGGTCAGCGGCTCGACGGCACCGAATACGGGGGTGCCTTTGAAATCCGAGAGCGAGCGCGCCAGCGTCGCCGCGATATCGGAGATGCGCGTGCGATTGATGACCAGCTCGCCGACCAGGCTGAGCAGCGCGTCAAGGCGCTCGATGTCGACGCGGATGGTCTGCGAGAGGTTACGGCGCTGCTCTTGCCGCGCTTGGTGTGCTGCCGCGCCGTCGGCCGGCCGTGGCGCGCCTGCGGCGGGAGCCGGGAGTTCCACCGGCGCCTCGCCGCTCTCCGAATTGGCCAAGAGGCGAGCCACGTCGGCCTCGAAGGCGGCGATCTCCTCGGTCGTGGCGTCGAGGCGCTCCTCGCTCCGATCGTCATGCCGCTCCGCGCCGCCGGCAACGATGGCTGCCGCCGTCTCGTACAGCGAGCTGAAGGACTCCAGGCGTTCCATAAAGCCGTCAACGCCTTCGGGGACGATCGCTTCCCCGGTGAGCGCGCGGATCAGTGCCGTGAGGATGTCGCGTCCTTCAAAGAGAAGATCGATCGATTGCTGGGAAAGCGGCATGCGATCTTTGCGCAAGAGGTCGAAGACGCTCTCCAGGCGATGGGCGAGCTCCTGAACCTCCGTGAAGCCGAGCATGCCCGCGCTGCCCTTGATCGTATGCATGGCACGAAAGAGCTCGTTGACGAGCTCCGCGTCGATATTGTCCGCATCAACGTAGTTCTCCAGTTGAAGCAGCGATGAATCGACGGTCTGCAGCAGTTCGTCCGTTTCGTCCTTGAAATACTGGACGAACTCCTCCCGATCAAAAAACTCCTCGCTCATCCCTTCCGCTCCTTTTGACGCCCTTCGTCGTTGCTCGTCGCTCGCGTACGATTATTAGTACGCGTCGCTCCTCGCGCCTCGAAGGCCGCCAAAATGATCTGGAAGGACCCGT
>SCQY01000032.1 GCA_004298665.1 bacterium
TTTTGCGCCGCCTCAGCGATCTTCTGCTCGGCGTCGTAGACCGCGAGCGCGGCTTTCGCTTCTTCCTGATAGAGCGAGGTAAGTTTGTTCTCCCACTTCTGACGATCGTCATTGGACAGTTTGTGGGATGCAAGGATCTTCTGGATGTCCTGCTCTTCCTCGCCATACGTTATCTGGCCCATCTTGCGACGGTCATCCAACGCCTGGACCTCCGCGTTGATGTCCTTTAGCATCTGCGCGTGAGCCTTATTACCACTGCCGGCGCCGCTCTTGCCGCCTACCACCGTGTCAGCCAGTCCGGAGCTGATGCCGGCGATGTCGGCGCTGTTCTTGACGCCCGGCTCCGATGCGCCACCGCCGCCAGCGAGGGTCCACGACTTCAAGCCGCTCAGATCTCCGGCGAACGCCGCCGCCACGTCCTTGCCGATGTCGCCGAAATGACCGCTCTTGATGTCCTTCCACATCGCCGCGAACATCTTGCCGATCGACTGCGTGACGCGCTCCGAGATCGTGATCAGGTTGTCGCCGAAGTTGCCGAACGTCGACAGAAAGGCTTCCGCTCCGCCAAGGGTCAGCTGCTTCAAGTCACCCCAGAGACGCGACCAATGGCCGGTCAGCAGATCGGCGATGAGATCGAAGTCTCCGACGATCTGATTCCATGCCGCCTTGATGACGCCAAGGACGACGTCCAGCGCGAGGCGGACATTCGTCGAGATGACAGACCAGACCGCCTTGAACGCGGCGGCGAGCGCGTCGAGCGCCTCTTTGTTGCGCTGATAGAACGCGTTGACCGCCGTCTCCCAGCGCTTGAATCCCGCCTCGGCACTCTCGATCATGCCGATCAGCGCCTTGGTCACGCCGGTCAGCGCAGGAAGGACGGCGCTCCCAATCTTCTCCTCGAGCGTCGTGAACGAGTTGTGAAGCTGGTTGAGCTTCCCGCTGTACGTCTCGGCGCCGGCGGCGGCCGTCCCGCCCATGTGCTGCTCGATCAGCCCCAGAACGGTCGAGAACTTCATGCCGTCCTTGATCGAGGCTTTGGTGCCCAACCCGAGCTGCGTGAGCGCCTGGGTGCGCCCGTGCATTGCCTCCGAGAGAGCAAAGTTGATCTCGGTGAGGCTACGGCCCGTTGCCGCGGCGGCGTCCTCCGCGACGCGCGTAACCTTCATGGCGTCGCCGAGCTTCATGCCGGTCGCCGTGAGGGTCGTCAGCGCTTTGGTGGCGTCGTCGCGCGAGAACTCGGTCGTGCGCTCCTGGAGGTCGGCCCACTGCTCAACTTTCTGTGAGAGAGCCCCCCAGTCGCCGCCCTGATCGCGCACGGTGGCACCGAGCAGCGCCATCTGGTGCTGCCACTCTGCCGCTTTCTCGGAGGCGTCCTTGAAGAACTCGAACGCACCGCCGATCGCCGCAACCGCCGTGCCCACGGCAAGCAGTGACGGGACAGCCTTCCCGAAACCATCGAAGAGCTGACCGAGGCCCGCAACCTTCGCCGCTGCCGCCTCGCTCTTGAGGCCGACCGAGTTGAGTGCGATCCCCGCCGTACGCGAGTGTTTTTCGACGTCTTCGAAGAAGCCGGCGAGCTTCGAAAACGCACCTCCCGCCTCTTCCGCGGCGATCTTCGCCTTGTTCGTACCGCCCGCGAGGCTCTCGACGCTACCGCCGCTCTTCTTGAACGCCGCCTCCAGCTCCGCGAGGCGCGTCTCCAACGATGAAAAGGCCGACGCTGCACCATCAGCGTCGGCCGTAATGTCTACGTGGAGCGAGTCGTCAGCCATCGCTCTATCCTCCGGGCTTCCCGCCGATCAAGACCGCGGCGAACGCCTCGGTCTGCCAGCGCGTCTCACGCGCCCGGTCGCGCATCGCGAAGTAGTAGTGCAGCTCGATCTGCCGCACCGTCAGCGTCGACTCGACCTGATCGACGCTGGTGGAATAGCGGGCCGCCAAGGTCGCCAGCATCTCGAAGTAGCTGGGCGCATCGGGGTCCCGCTCTACGCGTTTGGGGAGAACGCCTTGTCCAGGTCGTTGAGCGACCAGATGGCGTTGAATGCCGCAGCGAGCTCTAGCGCGCCGCGCGGCGATTGGCTGCGCTGATCCAGCTCTGCCGCGATCGTCTCGATCTGCGCCTCGGGAAGAGTACCTGGCTCCTGCGCTGTGGATTCGGCGATGAGGAGCAGGAGTCGATCGACGAACCGCCCCATGGTCAGAACGGCGACGAGGCGCGGAGCGAAGGCTCCTTCGCGCACGCTCGTCGCGCCGACCACTTCGTTGGCGAACCCCATGAGCTCACGCGATTTGCGCCCCGAGAGCGGGTAGAGCGCGACTTCCTCGCCGCCGATCGTGACCGTGACGGGCTTGGGGTGGAGGATCGCGTCTTGCTTCGCGTCGTCGTTGAGCTCGTCGTTGCCCTGGGCTTTGGCGCCGCGCTGAGCGGCGCCGCGAAGCCGGGCCTGTCGTTCAGGCATGTCGCTCCTTAGTAGGCCGTGGTGGCCGTGTTGAGCAGTTGGATGGTGATGTCGTCGCCGGCACCTGGGGCGCTCTCCGCCGCATCGAACTCGATGGTCTGCTCGAGCACGCCGGTAGACTTCCCGGGCGTCTGAAGCTGCGGAATGAAGAGGTTGGGCAGCGTGATCCACAGAGCGTAGGGAAAGCCGTTCGTAGGATCGGCCATGTCCGCTCCCGCGACGACGAGCTGCAGCGAGACGCCCGGAATCGTCGCCGCGGGGCCGCCGTTGGCCTGACCGATGAAGTCCTGATACTGCGCGTTGGACTCGAAGCCGAGCGTCATCTTCGCGCTGACTTTTCGCTGCTGCTCGGGGAAGCTGCCGACGATGCGTCCGGCTCCGTACGAGAAGTAGTCCTTGTTGAGGTTGTTGGCGAGCGTGATGTCCCAGTTGAGGACCGAGACTTCGCCCGACTGACCGATCACGGCGGCCTTGTAGATGGCCAGCGCCTGCGGGTTCTCGAACGTCGGGATGCCCAGCGTCGAGAACGACGGCGTCGCCGGCGAGGCTTGGATGAGCTCGCTCATCGCCGCCAGCGTGAACTTCGGAGCGAGGCCGCCCTTGTTGTTCATCGCGAGGCTGAGCGTCTCGACTTTACAGCCGACGTAGTCGCGCGCGAAAGTGCTCCCGGCTGCACCCTGGTTGTAGACCGCGTGCTCCACGGTGAAGCTCGGAAGCGGCGTCCCCATCTTCAGCAGCGAGCTGTACGCCGTACCACCGGTGGGGTTGACGATCGTGACGCCCTGAGCATGCGCCTTCGTCGTGGTGGCGGTGAACGATGTTCCCGTCACCGAGAGCACGGTGACCGTCTCCATGTTGGTCGACGTATCGACCAGCAGTTTGCAGCCGACGAAGATGTTGACCATCCCCGTTCCGCCGCTCACGGCGATGACGGTGTTGCTTCCAGCGGTCGTGGCCGTCTTGACGGTGGTGTTGACCAGCGTCTGCGACGGCGCGGCCTGGTTGCCCAGCGCGAAGGCCAGGAGCTGCCCCAGCGTGTCCAGCGTCGGCTCGACGTCGAGCGTCGCACCGTCGATGAATGACCCCGTGCCGGGATAGCTCTGTCCCAGGCGCTTTCTCGCACCGGTGCGCGCGACCGCCGTATTCTTCGGCGTCGGGTTGAACTGGGTGTAGGTGTGGAAGAGCGTCGGCACCGCCGCCTGTCCTGGCGTGGTCTCCTTGCCGATGCCGAGGCTGGTGAACTCGCCAACGGGCGCGAGAAGCTGAGCCATGACTTACTCCTCCTCGGAGTCGTGGCGAGCCACGAGAGAGCTGGTGGGTTTCGCTGCTGGCGTGGGCACGGGCGCCGCGGGCGCGGCCGCGGAGGTAGGCGGCGGGGACCCGCGCTCGATGCACGCGGGGCAGCGACGCACACCGTCGACCAGCGTCGCAGGATGGATCACCGCCGAGCGCGGCTGCAAAAGCGCGGTCGCCGTTGCCGGTCCGCCGCAGTCGGCGCACGTGAAGTTGGGGTTCTTCCCGGTCGCGGCGTCGACGAAGTTGGGGTTGGCGAGCAGGATCGCGGCCTGCTCCTCCGTGCAGGGGTAGGTCTCACCGTCACGGATCCGCACGCCGAGCGCGGCGTCGGGAACGTCGAGCTCGAGCTGACCGTGCAGGCTCTGGCATCGAATCTGTCTCACGGGGTCTCCCTCCAATGCAAAGAGCCGCACGGGGATCGTGCGGCGGGACCGATGGGATGACGAGGACTAGGCGCTAGATGTCGACCAAGGCCTCGGCGATGTATTCGACCACGGCGTAGGCATAGGCG
>SCQY01000344.1 GCA_004298665.1 bacterium
CACCACCATCGCGCAGCTTGCGGCGGCCTCGCCGGCGGGCCGCCCCAAGGGGATGGCCGAGAAGACCTTTATGAATCTCCAAGCGCAGGCGGCGCTGCAGCACCGGCAGCGCCAATCGCGAGCGAATGGTGACGGCGTAACGTGCTTCTACGACTTGATCGACCATGAACCGGGTACCGGCCTCGAAGCTCTCCCCGTGCCGGACGAGGGAGATGTCTTCTTCGATATGGAGGGTGACCCGCTCTACGCCGCCGATCACGGCTTGGAATACCTGTTTGGCGTCTATGTGCCGGCCGACGATTCCTACAAAGCCTTTTGGGCGCGAAGCGACCGCGATGAGCGCAAAGCCTTTGAAGGCCTCGTGGATTTTCTCGAAGATCGCCGCGCTCGCTTTCCGCGCATGCACGTCTACCACTACGCGCCGTACGAGAAGACTGCGCTGTGCCGGCTGATGGGACAGTACAACTCCCGTCAAGACGTGATCGACGCGTATCTTCGCCAAGGAGTATTCGTCGATCTCTTCGCCGTCGTTCGTCAGGCGCTTCGTATCTCTCAACCCAAATACTCGATCAAGATGCTCGAGCCGTTCTACGGCCTCGAGCGGAAGACCGATGTCCGCCGCGGCGACGAGTCGATCGTCATCTTCGAGGCTTGGCTCGCAAGCGGGGACGATGCGCTGCTTACCGACATCGAACGGTACAACGAGGACGACTGCCGATCCACCTACCGTTTGCGCGAATGGCTCCTCGAACGGCGTCGGGAGCTGGCCGGCAGGTTGCGTCGCGAGCTCCCGTGGTGCGTCCCCAGCGAGATAAGCGAAGCGGCCGAAGAAGAGCCAAGCGAACTTCAGCAGCTCGCCCGTCGTCTGCTCGATGGCGTACCGGAGCCGCTATCGCTCGCCCAATTCAGAGCGCTCGGCGGCGAACAGCGCGTGCGCTGGCTATTGGGTCACATGCTCGAATATCACCGGCGTGAGGAGAAGCCCGCGTGGTGGAAATACTTCGAGCGTATTCAGAATCCCGATCAGCTCACCGAGTTCGACAGCGAAGCAATCGGGGACTTGCAGTGGCGTCAGGATATCCATCCCCTCAAGGTCAGTCCGATGGATCGCAACCTCGTCTACACCTACGAGTTCCCCGATCAAGAGTACAACCTGGGAGCGTCCCGGCCGTGGTGCCCACACACGAAAAGTTCCGCCGGCGAGATTCGCAGCATCGACCCTGATGCCCGTCGCCTCCAGATCAAGCTCAACGGTAAGCTGAACCCTGAAGAGCTTCGAGCGCTCATTCCAGGACCGCCGATTCGCAACGCCGGCCAGCGGGACGCCGTGCGTCGTGCAGCCGAGGCGTACGAACGCCAGGATCTCGAGCAGCAACTCCCCGCCGTGTACGATCTTCTGATTGCCGCACTTCCGCGGCTCTCGGATCGCACGCGCGGCACCGTCGTCCAGCCGCCCCAGGTGAGCGCAGCCGCAATATCCGCGGTCGTGCAGAAGTTGGCCGGGGGCTATCTCTTCATCCAAGGCCCGCCCGGGACCGGCAAGAGCACCAAGGCGGCATCGGTCGTGGTGGATCTGCTGGACGCTGGGAAGCGCGTCGGGGTGATGTCGCGCAGCCACAAAGCGATCCACAATCTCTTAGGGAAGGCGGAAAAAGAAGCGGCGCGGCGCGGGACGACGTTTCGTGGAATCTACAAGTACAGCGAGTTCGCCGAGGATTCGCGCTACCAGTCACCGCTTCCAGCGTCGATGGTGGTGAATACCAAGGACGCCGCCGACGTTACGACCGCAGCCCACGACCTCGTGGCCGGCACGGCGTGGCTCTTCGCCAAGGTGGAGCTCGCGCAGTCGTTCGACTACCTGTTCATCGACGAGGCCGGCCAGGTCTCCCTTGCCGACGCGGTAGCCTGCGCGCAGGCGGCACGCAACGTCGTGCTGATCGGCGACCCGCTGCAGCTAGCCCAAGTCTCGC
>SCQY01000345.1 GCA_004298665.1 bacterium
GGCCTGAACGATCGAGGCACGCGCCTTCTCCGCTCGTGCAGCGGAGATCGGGAGGTACGGGGCGACCGTCGTGGGCGGTTCGCGCGACGACGCGGCAACCCTGAAGCGCTTTGCCGCCGCCGAGCACGTGCCGTTCGCCTTCGTCGCCCTCTCGGCGGCGACCGTCGACGCCTTCGGTGCGTCCGTCGTCTACGCCGGCACGACCTACGCCGATCGTGTCTCCTACCTCATCGGGCACGACGGCATGATTCTCTGGACGCTGCGCGACCCTAGCCCGCTGGCGCACACCAACGGCGCCGTCGCGTTCCTCAAGCGCCGGGGCGCAGCTACGGGCCGCTAGAGGCGCGCGTGGAGACGCGCGCCGGCGACCAGCTCACCCCCGCCGGCCGGCATCACCTTGAAGCCGCGCATGCCGTCGTCGAGGAACTGCAGGCCCTCCTTCAGCCGCGCAGCCGGCGGCTCGTCCTCCCGCAAGCAGAAGCGCGTGAAGGGCGCGCACGGGTGCATCACGGCAGGGTGTGCGACGGCCAGCGTCCCGCCGCCGGAGAGCTCGAAGAGCAGCTCCGTGCCGAGATCGGCCAGCGACATGCGCCCGGCGCGCTCCACGACGACGCTTTCGCCGCCGATCCCCACGGTCAGGTGGGCGCCGAAGCGGGCCTGCATCGCTTCGTAGTGACCTGTGAAGCCGATGGAGAGATGGTTGGTGCCGTTGGATCGCGAGTGGGGATGCGTGGCGTGATGGACGTCTACCACGAAGGCCTCGCCAAGCGGCGCCAGCACGCCCGCGGGGGTGACCAGGAGCCGCTCGACGGGCCGAATCAGCTCGTCGCGGTAGCGTGAGCTCGCATTCTCTTTGATGCGATCGAGTTCGATCTGGAGGCGTATGACGGTGCCGAGCTCATACCATCGCGAACCCGCCACCGGGGAGGCTACGCCCTAGCGTCGGTGAGGGCGCTCAGGACGTCGCGTAACACACTGAAGCCCGCGCTGGTCGGCACGTTCCGCAACGCCATCACCGTCGTGGCATCGGTCATCGGGCTCGCTCTCCTGGCTCTCTTGCCGATACTGGTGCCGAGAAAGGGACTCGAACCCCCACGAGCTTGCGCCCACTAGTACCTGAAACTAGCGCGTCTACCAATTCCGCCATCTCGGCACGGCCAAAGTAAGATACCACACCCCCGCGCGAGCCGCAAGGGTGGCTCCGGCAGAAGCCGAAGAGCACGGCGCACGATGAAACTGAGCCAACTGCGGACGTTTCTGGAGACGGTTCGCCGCGGAGGCTTCGCCGAGGCGGCCCGTTCGATGGGCGTCTCACAGCCGGCGGTCACCCGGCAGATCCAGCGTCTGGAAAGCGAATTGGGCGTGCGCCTCCTGCGCCGTGCGGAGGGTCCGGTGACGCCCACTCCCGCGGGAAATCAAGTCCAGCTCTTCGCCGAACACGTCCTGGCCGAGCACGAAGCGCTGATGGAACGCCTGCGCCCCTTTCACGACGGCGTCGGCGGTACGTTGCGCATTGCCGCCAGCACCACGCCTGGGGAGTTCCTCGCACCGCGCCTGCTGGTGCTCTTCGCCCAGCGCTATCCCGACGTTACCAGCATACTCGACGTCACCGACTCCCAGCGCGTGATCGACGCACTCGCCGAGGGCAAATGCGACGCGGGCTTCACCGGATTCGCCCCGCAGCGCCCGCATCTGAGCGTGGAGCGGGTAGCAGCCGACGAGATCGTGCTGATCGCCCCTGCGGCGCACCGCCTGGCCAAGCGCCGTCGCATCAAGATCGACGACCTCGATGGCGAGACGCTGATCGCGCGCGAGGCCGGCTCGGGCACCATGGAGAGCGTGAAGCGCTCGCTTCACGAGGCCGGGCTCGAACTCCCCACGATGCGCACCGCCATGCAGCTTGGCACTTCGAACGCCGTCCTGCAGGCGGTACGCGCAGGACTTGGCCTGGGCTTCGTCACCGCTCAGGCCCTCGATGGTGAGCTCCACGATCATCACGGGGTGCGCACGCTTTCGATCGCCGGCGTCTCGCTCGTGCGCGATCTCTACATGATCTACCGCAGCGATCGCCTCGACGTCCCCGTGGTCCGCGCCTTTGTCGAATTCATCAAGCGCTGGGCGGAGAGCGGACGCGATTAGCGCCATGCACGATCCCACGGCACTGGCAGGCTTCGTGCTCTGCCTCCTCGGCGGCCTCGGCGCGATCGTGAAGGGGCGCCGCGGAGCATTGACGTGGTGGGAGCGCGAGGTCTACCACATGTCCGCGCGCTCCAACGTGCGCTTCGGCGTCTTCTACTTGGTCTTGGCTGGGCTCTTCGCGGCGGTTCTGGCGGGTCTGCCGCTGCCCAGCGTGCCGCTGCTGGCCGTGGCCGTGGTCGCCGGCGTACTCTACGTAAGCTCCTTCGCGCGCGGCGCGGGAGACGAGTAGCGGCGCGGCGGAGTAGGCTCCATGAGCGATAACACCATGCGCCATACGATCGAGTGGCAGGATCCCTTGGCCACCGCCGCCGCCGTCAAGGCGATGAGCGGATTGGAGGCGCTGCGCGCGATGCAGCGCGGTGAGATTCCGCTGCCGCCGATGACGCTGGTGATGAACCTGCGGCTCGAAGAAGTCGAAGAGGGGCACGTGGTCTTCAGCGGCGAGCCGGGAGCGTACCACTACAATCCCATCGGCTCGGTGCACGGCGGCTACGCCAGCACCATCTGCGACTCGGCACTAGGCTGCGCCGTCCACTCCACGCTGCCCGCGGGCGTGGGCTATACCACGCTCGATCTGCAGGTGCGCTTCATCCGCCCAATCACCAGCGAGACGGGGCGCGTGCGCTGCGATGCCAGGGTGATCAACGCCGGCAATCGCATCGCCGTCGCCGAGGCCACGCTCCACGATCTGACTGGAAAGGTCCTCGGCCATGCCACCACCTCGTGCTACATCTTCCGCGGCCAGTCATGAGCGAGGCTTTCCACTTCTCGCCGCGGCCTAACCGCGCGCACGAGATCCGTTGGAACGTCTGGGGATCCGAGGCGTTCGCGCAGGCGCAGGCGGAGGATAAGCCGATCCTGCTCTCGCTCTCGGCCGTCTGGTGCCATTGGTGCCATGTGATGGACGAGACCACGTACTCCACGCCCGCCGTCATCGCTGCGATCAACGAGCACTTCGTCCCGATACGGGTCGACAACGATCGCCGCCCCGATATCAACGCTCGCTACAACATGGGCGGCTGGCCCACCACGGCCTTCCTGATGCCGGGCGGCGAGACCATCACCGGTGCGACCTACGTGCCGCCGGAGCAGATGGAGCCGCTGCTCGAGCGGGTGATCGCCTTCTATTGCGAGCACAAGGGAGAGATACGCGAGCGGTTGGCCGCCGAGCCCGTGCGCATTCCCGCCGCCATCGCCAAAGACGCCGCGCTCTCCGAAGACATCGTGGAACACGTGGTGGACGCAGCGATCGAGCTCTACGATCCCGCATACGGCGGATTCGGCACGGCGCCGAAGTTCCCCATGACCGAAGCGCTGGAATTGCTGCTGACGCACTGGCAGCGCACGCGCGAGCCGCGGCTGCGCACGATGATCGAGAAAACGCTGTACGGCATGGCCGACCACGGCATGTACGACCACGAGGAAGGCGGCTGGTTCCGCTACTCTACCGACCGTGAATGGCGCGTCCCGCACTTCGAGAAGATGGGCGAGGACCATGCGGGGCTCTTGCGCGTCAATGCACGCTATGCATGCGCGACGGGAGATGCCCACCTGCGCGAGCGCGTGACGAGCGCCGTGAACTGGCTGATGCGCACGCTCTACGACGACGAACGCGGTCTCTTCGGCGGGAGCCAGGATGCCGACGAGCACTACTATACCAAGCCCTTGGAGGAGCGGCGCGCCATGGCGGCGCCGTACGTCGACCGCACGTCATACACCAATTGGACGGCGGCGCTGGCGGGAGCACTCTTCGAGGCAGGCGCGCTGTTGGAGGACGCGACGCTGGCGCGGCGCGCGATACGCACGCTCGACGTGCTCTGGGAGCGCATGCACGACCAGCGGCGCGGGCTGCT
>SCQY01000346.1 GCA_004298665.1 bacterium
GGCGAGCGCGAGCGGCCACGGGGTGTGCGCGCCTGCCGCGTAGAGGAAGGCGAAGGCGATCAGCGCCGCTAGGCTTAGCGAGGGTGACAGCCGAACGTAGAACGCCAGTACGAGGATCGCGACGATCATCGCCAGATCGACAGGGCCCAAGCGCAGCCGCTCCAGCAGGGCGAAGAGGCTCCAGACGATCAGCGGAATACCGATCTCGTGACAGAGACGGTTGCGCGGGTCGCGGTGATAGGCTCCGTATTCGTCGAAGTATGCGTGTGCCATGCCTGCCCCCATGGTACGCTCTTCTCTGTCTTGTGGGGTAATTCCCGACGGAGGAGTCGTGAGCGCATACAAGGATGAGACCCTGGTCGTCGAGCCGCACGGCATCGAGCAGATCCCCGATGACGAGCGCCACGGGCGCCCATCGGGTCTCTTCGGACTCTGGTTCGGCGCCAACGCGGAGATCGCCACCTGGGCGCTGGGAACCCTCAGCGTCGCGCTCTACGGTACCAGCCTCAAGGGAGCCATCCTCGGCCTGCTGATCGGCAACCTCGGGGGGTGTGTTCTGCTGGGCGTGCTGGCCACGTTCGGCGCCCGTAAAGGCGTGCCGCAGATGGTCCAATCACGCTACGCCTTCGGCTTCTTCGGGAATATGATCCCGGCTGCGCTGACCTATCTCTCCGGCATCGGTTGGTTCGCCATCAACACGGTCTTCGGCACCTACGCGCTGGTGACGCTCACCCACCTGCCGTACGTTGCCGCGCTGGCTGTGATGCTGGTCTTCCAGGTGCTGATCGCCGTCTACGGTTACAACGCCATCCACGCCTTCGAGCGCGTGATGGCCTACGGGCTGGGAGCCGCCTTCGCTATCCTGCTCGTCGTGACGATTCCCCGCGTGAACTTTGCGACGCCCTTCAACCCCCATGCACCGCTGGCGTTCGGCGGCGAGTTCGCGGGCATCATCCTTTCAACGGCGCTCTCGTTCTCGTACGCGGCGGGTTGGATGCCCTTCGCCTCGGACTATTCGCGCTATCTCCCCGCGGCCACGAGTCCCAAGCGGATTTGGTTCAACGTCTTCTTGGGCGCGGCGCTGCCGTGCATCGTGCTGGAGTCGATGGGGGCGGCCGCCATGACGGCCGTCCACGGCGCCTCCGCCGACGCCAGTCCCACCGACATCGTGATGGCGCTGTTGGGATCGGGTGTGCTGGCCTACATGGGCTTGATCGCCGTCACCTTCGGCACGCTGACCGCGAACATTCTCAACATCTACTCGGGAGCCATCGGCGGCCTGGTCCTCAAGGATGCGCGGCGCGCCTGGACGTCGCCGCTGCTGCTCGCGGCGATCTTCGGCGCGGCCACCGCGCTGCTGCTCTCGCTGGCCAAGAACGGCGGAACGCCGCTTCCCGCATTCGTCATTGCAGCGGCATCGCTGATCGTGACGGCGGCGGTGCTGGTCGTCTCGCGCTTCTCGCTGCTGCGCTGGCAGGCGGCGATTCTGGTGGGTGTGCTGGGCGGGCTCCTCTCGCTGGGCGGCGCCGATCCAGCGCAAACGGCGAAGCTCTACACGAACTTCCTGCTCGTCCTCTCGTACTGGGTGGCGCCGTGGGCTGCAGTGGTCTTCGTGGCGTGGCTGACGGGAGGACGCGAAAGCCCCGCGGAGCGCCTTTACGAACGCCGCCCCGCATTCGGCGCAGGGCTCGCCGCATGGATCGCCGGCTTCGTGGTCTCGATTCCCTTCTGGAGCCAGGCCTGGTATGTCGGGCCGATCGCCAAGAGCCTTCCGAAAATCGGCGACGTCTCGTACTACGTCGGCTTCGCCGTCGCCGCTATCGTATACCTCACGCTGGCGCGCAGGCGCGCGGAGGTTCCGGCTATCGCGTCCTGAGCACCAAGGTACGTAACTCGGTCATCTCCTCCATCGCGTAGCGCACGCCTTCGCGGCCAAGGCCGCTCTCTTTCACGCCGCCGTAGGGAAAGTTGTCGACGCGCAGCGTGGGGTAGTCGTTGACGACGACGCCGCCTACCTCGAGGCGTTCAAAGGCCTTCCATGCGCGGCGCAGATCGTTCGTAAAGACGCCGGCTTGGAGACCGTAGCGCGAGTCGTTGATGCGGGAGATGCCCGCGTCGAAGTCGTCGACGATGGTGATGGTTGCCACGGGGCCAAAGATCTCCTCGCACTCCACCTTCATGTCGCTCGTCGTCTCCGTCAGCACGATGGGATGAATGAGGTTACCCTCGCGCTTCCCGCCGCGCAGAACGCGCGCTCCCGCCGCTTTCGCTTCGGCGACCCAGGCCATCACGCGGTCGGCATTGGCCGTGTCGATCATCGGCGAGACCATGGCTTGCTCGTCGCGTGGATCGCCCACGCCCAAGGCATCGGTGGCGGCGAGGAACTTCGCGAGAAACGACTCGGCTGCCGAACGCTCTACCAGCATGCGCTGCACTTTGATGCAGACCTGTCCGCCTTGGCCGAAGGCGCCGATGGCGCAACGCTGCGCCGCCCAGTCGAGGTCTGCGTCCCCCCAGATCAGTGCGCCGGCGTTGCCGCCCAGCTCCAACAGGACGCGCTTCTTGCCCGCGATCGACTTGAGGTGCCAGCCGACTCTCGAGGAGCCGGTGAATGAGAGGACGTTGAAGCGCTCGTCGGTGGCCAGGCGCTCGGCCACCTCGATGGGCGCGTGGACAACGGAGAGCGCTTCGCGCGGGATCCCCGCTTGGTAGCAGATCTCCGCTAGCTCGAGGGCGCAGAGCGGAGCCTGAACCGGAGGCTTGAGCACCACGGGGCAGCCGACGGCGAAAGCCGGCCCCAACTTGTGGGCGACGAGGTTGAGCGGGAAGTTGAACGGCGCGATCGCCGCCACGGGTCCGGCGGGAAAGCGCTCGACGATCGCGGTGTAGCCCTCGGTGGCGGGGGCGAGATCGAGAGGAAGCACCTCACCGCCCGTGCGCGTGGCCTCCTCGGCCGCGATGGAGAACGTGCTGATCGCGCGATCGACTTCGATGGCCGACCAGCGGCGCGGCTTCCCGGACTCCGCGATCATCAGCTCG
>SCQY01000347.1 GCA_004298665.1 bacterium
AGCCGGTGCGATTCATCACGTCATGACCTGGAACCGTTGGAAGAATCCGATCAAGGCGCTTCTCGTCGTGGCGATCCTCGCCACGTGCATGTTGGCGATCCTGCCGATCCAGAGCAAGATTCACTTGGGCCTCGACCTTCAGGGCGGCATGAGCGTGCTGCTTCAGCTCGACCCTACCCCGGAGGTTCCCAAGATCACCAAGCAGGTGCAGAACCAAGTCCAGACCGTCATCCAGAACCGCATCAACGGCTTGGGCGTAAGCGAGCCGACCCTGGAAGAAGTGGGGGGCGATCGCCTGCTGGTGCAGCTTCCCGGCGTCAAAAACCCGGATGAAGCTTTGCGTACCTTGAAAGAGGCGGCAATACTCGAGTTCAAGATTTGCCCGGCAGCCGTCGTCGCGCGGGCCGAGGGTGACAAGGCCTACGCCGAAAATCCCAACGGCGCGTTCAAAGACTGCGGCAAGACCGTCTACTCCGGCGCGGAGCTGAAGGGCGCGCAGCCTTCGCCCGACCAGCTCGGGACCGGCTGGCGGATCCTCTTCCAGACCAAGAATCCCGGCAAGTTCGGTAAGCTCACCCAAGAGAACATGAGCAAGCCGCTGGGCATCTTCCTCGACCGGAAGTACGTCTCGGCGCCGACGATCAACGGCGTGATCACCGCCGACGGTGAAATCACCGGGAGCTTCTCGCAAGAGGACGTCACCCGTATCTCCAACGAGCTCAACGCCGGCGCCCTCCCGGTGCCGACGCGCATCATCGAGAACGAGACCGTGGGACCGACGCTAGGCAAAGTCGACTTGGTCAAGTCGCTCTACGCGGCCATGGTGGGCATGGCGCTCGTGATCGTCTTCATGGTCGCCATCTATCGCGTCCCCGGGCTGTTGGCGGATCTCGCGCTGGCGATCTACGTCTTGATGATGCTGGCCCTGCTTGCCGAGAGCAAGGCGGTGCTCACCCTCCCCGGCATCGCCGGCTTCGTGCTCTCGATCGGAATGGCCGTCGACGCAAACGTGCTGATCTTCGAGCGGCTCAAAGAAGAGATCTGGGCGGGAAAGACGTTGCGCGGCGCCGTCAAGACGGGCTTTGCGCGTGCCTATAGCTCGGTCTTCGACAGCCACATCACCACCATCGTCGGCGCGGCCGTTCTCTGGTCGCTGGGCACCGGTACGGTGAAAGGCTTCGCCTATACGCTCTTCTGGGGGACGGTGCTCTCGCTGTTGACGGCCGTCTTCATCACGCGTTTCTTCACCGATCTGGTGGTTGACAACGACGTGGTGACCAGCCACAAGGCGTACGGAGCGTAGGGCGATGAACTTCCGGAATCGCGATTGGGACATCGTCAAGCTGCTGCCGATCGTCGGCCGCATCTCGGCCGTGATCATCATCATCGGCTGGGCCTACGGCTTTGCGATGAACCATCCATCGCCGTTGCGCCTGGGGCTCTCGTTCACGGGCGGCACGGCGCTCAATGTGAAGTTCGACCGTACGGTAGCCGTGCAGGACGTGCGCGCCGCTCTCAAAGCCGTACCGGTCACGCTGTCCAGCGGCAAGTCCGCCGTGTTGGACCTCTCCAGCTCCTCGGTCACGCTGGCTACCAAGCCAGGGGACGCGCAGCCCAACGACCGCGCGGTGATCGAGACCCAGCAGGCGCTAGGCTCCGATCCCGGCTCCGTCTTCCAGGCATTGGAGAAGGCCGGCCCCCTCGACCGCAAGGACTCGGAGATCAACTCCATCGGTCCCGCCCTCTCGCGCGAGTACCTGTTGAAGGCTGTCGAGGCGCTGATCATCGCCATCGGCATCCAGTTCATCTACATCGCCTTCCGTTTCGGCTGGAACTACATCTTCGGCGTCGTCACGGTGATCGCGCTCGTGCGCGACGCGCTGATGATGGTGGGCGTCTACGCGCTCTTCAACCAGCGCGCCGACGATGCGTTCCTGGCGGCCTTGCTGACCGTCGTCGGCTACTCGGTCATGGATACGATCGTCATCTTCGACCGTATCCGTGAGAATACGAAGCTCATGGCGGGTCAGGCCTACCGCCGCATCGTGAACGTCTCGATCCTGCAGACGATGACGCGCTCGATCAATACGCTGGCGACGGTAGTCGTAACCTTGGTGGCGTTGCTGGCGCTCGGCGGCGCCACGCTCAAGGGATTCGCCTTCGCGCTGCTGGTCGGTATCTGTTCCGGCGGCTATCACTCGATCTTCTTCTCGGCGCCGCTGGTCGAGGCGTTGCGTGAGAAGCAGTTGGACAAGGCGCGCGCCGCGCGCGCCGCTGCTCGCGCCGCGGGCGAGCTGACCAAGCCTAAGAGCGCCATGGATGAGCACGAGCGCGACGACCTGGCTCTCTCGCAGGCCCGCCGCGAGCGCCGCCAGCGGGCCAAGGCGGAGCGCCAGAAGTCGACCAGCTCGGCTCGCACGGGGCGCTACCGCCGCAGGCACTCCGTTGAGCAGAGCACGCCCCTGGAAGCGGAAGACGAGGCCGCGGAAGAGATGGCTGTCGAGCACGAGGAGTTCCTCGACCCGCTCGATGCGGAGCGGGCCGGTCTGCACGAGCGGGAGCTGGAGATGGGTCATGAGCCGATCACCCTGCGTCTCGACGAGGAACCTGCCGCGCCTAGCGAGCCGGCTAAGCACGAGCCTTCTTAAAGAATCAAAGCGCAGGGGGCGCCTTCTTTTCTCGGCGAAGTCTCGCACGGGGCGCCGCTACCCTTTGCTTTACCGGAGGGCTTTGCGAGATGGCGAAGACGAGTTATGTCAGTGGTACGTCCGATCGTCCGTTGATCGGTGAAACGATCGGACAGTTCTTCGATCGGACGGCTGTCGCGCATGCTGCGCGTGAAGCGCTAGTCTCGCGTCACCAAGGCCTGCGCTACACCTACGCCGAGCTCAAACAGCAGACGGACCGCTTGGCCAAAGCCTGCATCGCGGCGGGCATCGGCAAAGGCGAGCGGATCGGCATCTGGTCGCCCAACAACGCCGAGTGGGTCATCGCCCAGTTCGGAACGCCCAAGGCGGGCGCCATCCTCGTCAACATCAACCCGGCTTACCGGACGAGCGAACTGCAGTACGCTCTGCGCCAGAGCGGCTGCTCCTACCTCATTCTCGCGGAGCGCTTCAAGACCAGCGACTACTTGGCGATGCTCGGCGAAGTGCGCGAGACGCTCCCCGATCTGCGCGGCGTCGTCGTGTTGGGTCAGACCAACGTTCCCAACAGTCTGAGCTGGGATGAATTTCTCGCGCTGGGGGAGACGGTCAGCGACGCGCAGCTGGCGGAGCGTCAGAGTGAGTGCGACTTCGACGACGCCATCAACATTCAGTACACTTCAGGGACCACGGGATTCCCCAAAGGCGCAACGCTTTCGCACCACAATATCCTCAATAACGGTTACTTCATCGGCGAGACGCTGCGCTACACGCCCGAGGATCGCGTCTGCATCCCCGTACCGTTCTATCACTGCTTCGGCATGGTGCTTGGCAACCTGGCCTGCATGACGCATGGCTCCGCCATGATACTGCCCAACGACTCGTTCGATCCGCTCTCGTGCCTCGAAACCGTGCAGGCGGAACACTGTACCGCGCTCTATGGCGTACCGACGATGTTCATCTCAGAGCTCGACCACCCGCGCTTCAAGGAATTCGACGTACGCTCGCTGCGCACGGGCATCATGGCGGGCTCGCCCTGCCCCATCGAAGTCATGAAGCGCGTCGTCAGCGAGATGCACATGACCGAAGTGACGATTTGCTACGGCATGACGGAGACTTCACCCGTCTCGACGCAATCGCACGTCGACGACCCGCTGGAGAAGCGCGTCTCTACCGTTGGCCAGATTCACCCCTTTGCCGAGATCAAGATCGTCAACCCCGCCACCGGACAGACGGTGCCGCGCGGCACGGCCGGCGAGCTCTGCACCCGCGGCTACCTGGTGATGCTAGGCTACTGGAACAACCCCGAAGCCACGGCCCATGCAATCGACCGCGAGCGCTGGATGCATACCGGGGACCTCGCCACGATGGATGACGAGAGCTACGTCAACATCGTCGGGCGCATCAAGGACATGATCATCCGCGGCGGCGAGAACGTCTACCCGCGCGAGATCGAGGAGTTCCTCTACTCGCATCCCAAGATCGCCGACGTCCAAGTGATCGGCGTGCCGGACGCCAAGTATGGCGAGGAGATCTGCGCCTGGGTCAAAGTCCGCGAAGGCTCTGTCGTCACGGAAGAAGAGATCAAAGAGTTCTGCAAGGGCAAGATCGCCCATTACAAGGTCCCGCGCTACGTGAAGTTCGCCGAGAGCTTCCCCATGACGGTCACCGGAAAGATTCAGAAATTCAAGATGCGCGAGATCTCGACGCAGGAGCTTGGATTGGAGTCGGCCGCCTCGATCCAGACCGCCTGATCGTCGTGGTGCGACGGTGACCCCGATCCCGGGGACGCTCGGGCGCACGTCGTGTGCGCCCTCGCTCGGTTCCCGCTCGCTCTCGGCATCCTGCCTCCGCTCGCTCCCAGACGCCCCGAGATCGGGGTCATCGTCGCACCCGCAGTGAGGGTGGCCCATGTCCCCACCGCCGCTACGGCGGGGATAGGCTAGCCGATGATGCGCAGGATGAGGCAGACCAGGTAGTCGGTCTCGGGAGCCTCCAGCAGGGAGGGATGGTCGCCGGCGTGACCGCGTTCCTCGACGATCTGGACGGAGCGCTTGGCGTCGGCGGCGGCGCGCTGCACGACCTGACGAAAGATCTCGCGCGTCACGGGGCGTGAGCAGGAGCAAGTGACGAGGACGCCGCCGGGCTCCAGCAGCTTGAAGCCGCGTACGTTGATCTCGCGGTAGCCGCGCAAAGCCCCCGCCAGGCTTGCGCGGCCGCGCGCGAAGGCCGGCGGATCGATCACTACGAGGTCGTAGCGCTCGCGGGCGTCGGCGCTGCGGCGCAGAAAATCGAAGGCGTTCTCGGCGTGCGTGCGCGCGCCGTCGTCGTAAAATCCGTTGAGCTCAAGATTGCGCCGCGCCAAGACGCAGGCTTCGCCCGAGACGTCGACGCTGGTGACTTCGCGCGCCCCGCCCAGCGCCGCGTGCACGCTGAAGCCGCCGGAGTAGCAGAAGGTATTGAGGACGCGTCCGCCGCGCGCGTAGCGTGCCGTCGTGATGCGGTTCTCGCGCTGGTCGAGAAAGAGCCCCGTCTTCTGGCCGTGGCGAACGTCGACCAGCAGACGCGCTGCGCCTTCAGCGATCTCCACCAGGTCCGGAGGCTCATCACCCCAGAGCACGCCGGTGCGCTGTTCGAGGCCCTCGAGGGCGCGCTCCGGCACGTCACTGCGTTCGTAGATGCCATGGGGATGCAGTGCCTCCGCCAGAGCCGCTACGATCTCTCCTCGTGCACGATCGCTTCCCGCCGTCGTCAATTGGACGGAGAGCCAGCCGGCGTAGTTGTCGACGATCAGGCCGGGGAGGCCGTCGCCCTCGGCGTTGACCATGCGGCGGGCCTCTCCGGGCGGGACATCACCACGGCGCGCCACGGCGGCAGCGATGCCCCGTGCCCAAAGGCCTTCGGTCTCCACGTCGTGACCGCGTGCCACGTAGCGCAGGACGATCTTGGAACGCGGGTTGGCGTAGGCGACCCCTGCCTGTCGACCGCGCGCGTCGACGACGCGAACCAGCTCTCCGGGCTCGGTATCGGGGAGGTCGGCCACCTCTCCGGCGAAGACCCAGGGGTGAAGCTGACGATGGGGCGGCTGTGCCTTGAGACGGACGGTCTGGATGGCGGGCTCCTCATGGTGCGTTGGGAACGAATGTGACGACGAATCGCCGGCGGTACTTTCGCCAACCGGTCGCCTTACCTGTACGCGTGCGCCTCTTGGACGGCAGCTCGTGGCAAGCCGTGACCCTTGACCTTTCCGTGCGAGGAACGCGCCTGCTTGCGCCGGCCGCACTGCCGGTGAGCTCGAAAGCGAAACTTACGATCGGTGCGGTGAAAGGCATCACGGTGTATGCGCACGTGCGCAGTGTGCGTTCCGTTGCCGACCGCTTCGAGATTCACCTGTCGTTCGACGCGCTTCCGTCCCACCTCGAGGAGACGTTCCACCGCGAAGTACGCGCCGCGGAACGTCACGCGCTGCTGGAGCGCTCGGAGGCGCAAGGCGAACGCCTGGCGCGCGATGCGGCTGCGATGATCTCCGTGAGGGCGGGCGGCGATCGCAGGCGCTCGCGCCGCGTTCGTATCGAGGCCAGCGCGCACATACGCATCGGGACGGCATACGTGGGCGCGAAGATCCTCGATATCTCCTCCGGGGGTGCGAAGGTGCGGTTGGCTCAAGTCATGCGGATCGGCGAGCGCTTGCTGCTGCCGATTCCCGGCTGGGACGGCGAAGTGCGCGCCGTCGTGCGCTCGGTGCGCGTGCGCGCGAAGGACCTCCACTTTGAAATCGGGGTCACGTTCGAGTTCGCCGACCGGCATCAGGCGCGCGACGTACGCGCTCGAGTCGCGGAGCTCCGCCGCGCCGCCGAGGAGCTCGCCGCACCTTAATCCGCGCCGGCGACGAA
>SCQY01000348.1 GCA_004298665.1 bacterium
CTGCACGCCTGGACCCCCGCGTAGTCGAACTCTGCTGCTTGGCCGATGACGATGGGGCCGGAGCCGATGACGAGGATGCGTTGGGGTGCGGGCATATCCCGCCACCATTACGGCGCGGCGCGCGCAGGTCCTCCGAACGCAAGCAAACAAGACGCGCCGCAGTGATGTCACAAGCCGTCATCCTCATCGTCGGCGCGCGCGCGGTGCGCACGCTCACCTATGGCATCCTCTCTGTGGTGCTGGCCGTGCTCCTGGCCGACAAGGGCCTCTCGCCGACACTGGTAGGAATCCTTTTCACCGTCGCTCTGGCGGCGGGCGCCCTCTGGGCAGCGGTGCTCAGCCAGATCGCCGATCGCGTGGGGCGCCGCACGATCTTGATGGCTGCGGGCCTCTTGACGACGATCTCGGCGATCCTGCTCGCGCAGGCCAACGGCTTCCCCCTGCTGCTGCTGGCCGTGGCTCTTGGCACCGTGAGCCCCAGCGCCGCCGAAGTCGGCCCGTTCGGTGCCCTCGAGCAAGCGATGCTGGCACAGATCGTGGCCGTGGAGCGGCGTACGCGCGCCTTCGCCGTCTACAATCTCGTGGGTACGTTCGCCATCGCCGTGGGAGCGTTGGCGGCCTCCTTCATCGCGCGCGGCGCGCTGCTCTGGGCCTACGGCCTTTCGGGGATCGTTCTGGCGGCCTGCTATGCAAGCTTGGGTTCCGGTGTGGAGCTGCGGGCGGCCGGCCGGCCCAAGGCATCGGCGAAGGGCCACACCGCTGCGCTGCCAACCCCGGCAGTCCCGCACAGACTGGGCATCGTGGAACGGCTGACGGCGCTCTTCGGCGTCGATGCCCTGGCCGGGGGCCTGGTGGTGCAGAGCTTCATCGCGTACTGGTTCCATCTACGCTTCGGAGTTGATGAACGTGTCTTGGGAGAGCTGCTCTTCGGGGCAAATCTGCTGGCTGCATTCTCCTTCCTCGCGGCGGCACGTTTGGCCGAGCGCTTCGGCCTGCTCAACACGATGGTCTTCACGCATCTCCCATCCAACGTGCTGCTGGCGATGGTGCCGCTGATGCCCACCTTGCCGCTGGCCATGATCGTGCTCTGGCTTCGTTTCGCCCTCTCGCAGATGGACGTTCCGACGCGGCAAGCCTATACGATGGCCATCGTCCCGCCCGAGGAACGCGCGCGCGCCGCCGGTTTGACCAATGCCGTGCGCCCCGGCGCGCAAGCTCTCTCGCCGATCATTGCGGGCATCGCCGTGCAGCATGCCGCGTTCGGCTTGCCGTTCTATCTCGCGGGACTGATCAAGATTGCCTACGATCTCGCGCTCTACAAGATCTTCAGACCCGTGAAGCTGCGGGAATGACGACGCCGACTTCATGACTCGAAATAACGGCGGCACTGCGACCGGGTCGATGCAAGCAGGGCGACCGACCGTGGAGTCGTATGTCAGGACATGATCTATCCGAAGCTTCACCGCGTACGTGATCTTCGCGACAATGCCGGTGTCGCCGACATCGCACAGACGACAGCGGATGCCTTGACGGCGTGCGGCCTCAGCGCTCGGATATCGCCGGGGGCGCGGATCGCGATTACCGCCGGAAGCCGTGGGATCACCGATATCGCCGCCGTGCTGCGCGCCGTCGCGGAGTATATCCGCGCGCGAGGCGGGGATCCGTTCGTCATACCCGCGATGGGCTCGCACGGCGGAGGAACGGCGCAGGGCCAAGTGACGATGCTGCGGGAGCTCGGTATCACCGAGGCGAGCATCGCCGCCCCAATTCGCGCGCAGATGGACGTCGTCGAGATCGGGACGGCGAACGGCGTTTCCGTCGTGTGCGATGCTCTCGCGGCACAAGCCGACGGAATCGTCATCGTAGCGCGGGTCAAGCCTCACACGGACTTCAGCGGAACGATCGAGAGCGGCATCCTCAAGATGAGCGCGATCGGTCTGGGGAAAGCAGCCGGCGCGAAACTCTATCATGCGGCGTTTGCCCGTGAGGGCTACGAGCGCGTGATTCGAGCCGTAAGCGCCGTCGCGCTGCAGCGTCTTCCCGTCCTTGCCGGCGTTGCCATCGTCGAAGACAATCGCGGACGAACGCATACCGTCGAAGCCTGTGCGGCGGCGGACGTCGTGGCCATGGAGGAGCGACTGCTCCAACTGGCGCGCAGCTTGATGTCGACGCTGCCGTTTCCGGAGCTCGACCTGCTCATCGTCGACGAGATGGGCAAGAACATCTCGGGCACGGGCATGGACACGAACGTGACCGGCCGTGCCACCGACGGAAGATCCCAGAAAGTTCCGACGCCGGTCGTCAAGCGGCTTTTCGTTCGCGGATTGACGGAAGCGTCACATGGCAACGCAACCGGCATCGGGCTGGCCGATTTCTGCACCAAACGGCTCGCCGACAGCATCGATTGGCAGGCGACCTACTTGAATGCGCTGACGGCCGCGCAGCCTGCGGCTGCGCGCTTGCCCATCGTGTGCCGCGACGACCGCTACGCGATCGAAAACGCGCTGGTGGCCGCCGGCATCGAAGATGCCGAGACGGCTCGCATCGCTAGGATTCACAATACACTTCACATGGAAGCAATCTACGCGTCGCGGGCTGCCTTGAACGAACTGTCGAACCGCGAGCATTACGATGTCAGCGGCCAATACGACGCCTTGGCGTTCGACGCGCACGACAACCTCGCACACCTCTCAACACTCTCCTAGCTCATCGGAGGACCAGATGCGGCGACCCGTTCCTCTCTTCACCGCCATTGTGGCGATTGCCGGCGTATCGGCAATCGGCTCTTCCAGCATCGCTGCCACGTATCCAACCCTCAAGTGGACCGCCGTCTTCGACGCAACCGGCCCGGCGGGCGCCTACGGCGCCGTGCAGCGGAACGCTTTCGAGCTGGCCATCTCCGATATGCAGAACGGAAAGCTCGATAGCGGAGGCCAGCAGATCTCGATCTCCCTACAAGACTCCGCGACATCTCCAGCTCAGGTTATCAACATCATCCAGCCGGCGCTTACGGACGGCGCCTCGCTGATCATCGGGCCGACGCTCTCGAGCGAGTTCTTCAAGGCCGCGCCGCTAGCCGTAGGGGCGCACGTCCCCGAGATGGGCGTTTCCACGACGGCCACCGGCATTCCAGAGCTCGGACCGTGCGTCTATCGTGATGCGCTCTCGGAAGCGCAGATCGTGCCGAATGTCGTCAAGGACGTGGTTGCCGCATGGCATGTCAAGACAGCGGCGATCGTCTACGGTGACGATGACTCCTTTACGAAGAGCGATTACACGCTCTACGATTCAGCCTTCAAGGCTGCCGGCGTCCGAATCGTCGATATCGAGACGTTCCACAAAGGCGACGTCGATTTTCGCGCGCAGCTGACGAAAGCTCAGCAGGCTAGGCCGGACGTGATCGTCTATGGCGCGGACATCGCCGAAGGGGCCAAGCTTCTGGAGCAGGCACGCCAAATCGGCATCACGGCGCATACGATCGGCGGCAACGGCTTCAATACACCCAAAGTGGTTGCCCTGGCCGGCAAGGCGGCTGATGGCGTGGTCGTGGGATCGGCATGGTACAGCGGTGAGGAGACCAAGGGCAATCAGGCCTTCGTCACATCGTATCGCGCAAGGTTCGGACAGCTTCCCGACCAGTTCGCGGCACAGGCGTACGCGGGGGTGCAAATCGCCGTGGCGGCCGTGAAGCGGCACCATCCTTCCGACGCCGCCGCCATGTGTGAAGCTCTCAAGAGCGTGGGCACGGTGGAGACGGTCGTTGGACCGTTCCGCTTCGCCTCGTCGCGCGACGCGGATGCGCGCGGGGCGGTTGTTCAGATCAAGAACGGAGCATTCGGAAAGTTCGAAGGAACGTAGCGCTGCCGTGAACGATCCGGCAGACGTCGTCGACGCCGTCGGTGCTCAGGGTACGCGATGCACCACGCCATGCGGCCAAGGACGCATGGTGTGGCGCATCTGGGGAGACGGCCCGCAGTTGCTGCTCCTGCACGGCGGTCATGGATCGTGGACGCACTGGATTCGTGCGATTCCGGAGCTCTCGCAGCATTTCCGGGTCATCGCCCCCGATCTCCCCGGACTGGGGGAGAGCGACATGCCCCCGGAGCCCTACTCGGCTGAAAGCCTGACGACGATCGTTGCGGGCGGCCTCGACGACGTCGTGCAAGGGGAGAGCCCACTCGACGTCGCCGGATTCTCGTTCGGCGCGATTGTGGCTGGCCATCTCGCGAAACTGCGACCCGCCCAGGTGCACCGCCTCGTGCTCGTCGGCGCCGGGGGGTTAGGTTTGCCGCGCGGGCGAACCGACGGGCTGACGAAGTGGCGAAGGATCGGCGACTCGCAACGGCTGCTCGCCGCGCATCGCGCCAATCTCGAAGCCCTGATGATCCACGATCCGGCGAACGTCGACGATTTGGCCGTGTACCTGCAATTCGAGAATACGCGCCGCGCGCGTCTGCGCAGCCGGCCCATCGCGTTCAGCGACACGCTGCGTCGCGCGCTCTCGGCCGGCGACGTCTCGCTAGCGGGCATCTGGGGCCAGTACGATGCCACCGTCGGCGGCCACATGGCCGAGTACGAAGCCCTGATACACGCCCTCCGCCCCGGCGCAGAGTTTCGGATCATCGACGGGGCGGGCCACTGGGTAGCCTATGAAGCGCCGCGACGTTTCGCGGCGACTCTTCTCAGCGTGCTCGGGCGTGCGGAGTTGCGTTCGTAACTGTTTCGTCATTCGCAATTCCTAGATGATCGGTCGATAAACCGGAACGTCCGGCTAGGGATTGCGCGTGCGGCCACGAAGGCGCGCCAGGTAGGCGGTAGATAGTCGGCATCATCGTGGCCATGAGACACGGGGAGGCGACGTGACCATCCACAGCGGACGGCACTTCCTGCAGATTCCGGGGCCGACCAATGTTCCGGACCGCGTGCTGCGTGCCATCGACCGCCCAACCATCGATCACCGCGGTCCCGAGTTCCCGCGCCTGGCATTCGATGTGCTGGAAGGCCTCAGAGCCGTCTTTCAGACCACCGGTCCCGTCATCGTCTATCCATCATCCGGAACCGGTGCCTGGGAAGCTGCGCTGGTCAATACGCTCTCTCCCGGCGATCGCGTCCTGGCCTTCGACACCGGACATTTCGCCACGCTCTGGCGCAAGATGGCCGAGGCTCTTGGGCTCGCGGTTACCTTCATTCCAAGCGACTGGCGCCACGGCGTCGATCCCGCCGCCGTCGAACAGTACTTGCAAGACGATTCCGCTCATACGATCGCGGCGGTGATGGCCGTTCACAATGAAACGTCCACCGGGGTCACGAGCCGAATCCCCGCGATCCGCGCGGCGATCGATCGCGCGCACCACCCCGCGCTGTTGCTGGTCGACACGATCTCCTCACTGGGATCGATCGACTATCGGCACGAGGAATGGGGCATCGACGTCACGGTGGGCGGCTCCCAGAAAGGCTTGATGCTGCCGCCCGGCCTCGCTTTCAACGCCGTCTCGTCCAAGGCGCTAGCGGCGGCTGAGCGCGCACGCCTGCCGAAATCGTACTGGGCGTGGTCTCCCATCATCTCCGCCAACCGGCAGGGCTTCTTCCCCTATACTCCCGCGACGAACATGCTCTGCGGTCTACGCGAGTCGTTGGCGATGCTGCGCGAGGAGGGTCTCGACGCCGTCTTCGCGCGTCACGCGCGCCATGCCGAAGCAACGCGCCGCGCGGCTGCAGCCTGGGGCCTCGAGATCGTCGCTCTCAACCCGGCCGAGTACTCGAACTCGCTCACGGCGCTCTTCGTCCCCGAAGGGTTCGACGCCGACGCTCTGCGCACCGTGATCCTCGAACGCTTCGACATGTCTCTCGGCACGGGACTCGGCCTCCTCAAAGGGCGTGCGTTCCGTATCGGGCACCTCGGCCATTTCAACGACCTCATGCTCTGCGGGACGCTCTGCGGCGTCGAGATGGGACTCGCCTCCCTGGGCATCCCACATGGCGACGGCGTTTCGAGCGCGCTCGCGTATCTCGCCGGCACGGCAGCGCACGCCAAAGCGAGTGCGCCGGTGTAGGAACTCTCTACGGTCTGGTAACGGTACGTTTGTCCGACACCCGCTTCTTGGAGGTTTGATATGACATACCAACCGACTCGCCGCAGCTTCATCCAACTCGCCGGCGCGGCGACGGCAGGCGCGACTCTCGCCGGACCCTTGCTCGCGGAAGCGAAAGATGCCGATACCTCCGCACTGTACGCCGCTGCCAAGAAGGAAGGCAGCATCACCTGGTGGACGGCGCACTACGCGCAAGACGCGGCGGAAGCCGTGCGCGACGCTTTCGTGAAGAAGTATCCGGGAATCCAAGTCAGCTTCATCCGGCAGACGGCCCAAGTCGTCTTCCAGCGC
>SCQY01000349.1 GCA_004298665.1 bacterium
CTCGTCGGCGTATCGTAGACTTGAGCGCCGAGACCCAGGGTGCCGACATGTACGCTCGCGGGGGTGCCCGGCGCCCCGTTACCGGGCACGCGCCCGGGCTCCGTCTGGAAGCGGTAGAGATCGAGCGTTGGGGCAGACTCGACCTGGAGCACCGCGCGCTTGAAGCCGCTGGTGTCGACGTTGGCCAAGTTGTTCGCGGTGGCGTCCACCTGCGATTGGGCTACCAGCATGCCGCTGGCCGCCGAGTAGAGCCCGCGTATCACGCGATGCTGCCTCCCTGAGCGAAAGTCACCATAGTGGGATCCTCAATCGATCGGATCCCGGACGGCTTCCGCCACGAAGGCAGTCCAGCCGTTGTCTCTTGGTGTATCGGCTCCGCCTGCGTGCAATTTAGCATGCTTCGAGCCTCAGCAGGTTTGCGGGCGTTAGAGCATCCCGCGGGGACGCCCGTCGCGGCGCTCTCCTGCGCCGCTCCTACTTCCCTCGTCCTCGCTCTCGCCATCCATGGCTCCGCTCGGACCTCGGAGACCCCGCAGGATGCTCTAACGCCCGCAACCCTGCGCCGATGGATCGCGGCGGAGCGTTCGGGGACGGTTATCCCCCGCAGGGGCTCTCGCGAACGAGCGCACTCAGGATGAGGGAGCGAGTGAGCGTGAGAGTGAGCCGGAGCAGGACGCGGAGGCGAACGTCCCCGGAGCGGGGATGACCGTCCCCGAACGCTCCGGAGAGAGTGAGCCGGAGCAGGACGCGGGGGCGAACGTCGCCGGAGCGGGGATGACCGTCCCCGAACACTCCGCGACTGCGAGCTACATCTGCATGCGTTCGATTTCTTGATACGCGGAGACTAGCTTGTTCTGAACCGCCAGCGTGAACTGGAAGGCGAGATTCGCCTCCTCGACGCTGGTGGTTACCTTGACCATGTCGTTGCTCTTCCCCTGAGCGTAGTCACGCACGTTCGCGTCGGCGGTCTCGAGGCGCGTATTGACCTCGCCGACCATCTGACCCAACGTTTCTTTGAACGTAGGCTGGTCGGCCGGTACGGGGGCCGTGCCGGCAACTCCGGCCGGGGCTGCACCGCCGACGGGAAGGTCCGGGACGAAGGTATCCGGCTTGACCGCGCGGATGGCGTCGGAGAAGGACGGCATGTTCATGCGCGCAGCACGTTCAGGACGTCGCCGCTCAAGGTCTTGGTCTGCTCGATAGCAGTGACGTTCGCTTCATACGCGCGGCTAGCGGCCATGAGATCCACCATCTCCTTCACGACTTGCACGTTGGGGTAGTGGACGTAGCCGTTACCGTCGGCGTCCGGGTTTCCCGGCTCGTAAACCAAGCGGTCGGGGCTGGCGTCCTGCACGACTCCAACGGCCTGGACGCCGTCGATCGAGGCGCCGCCGGCTGCATTCTGAGCGTCGCCGGGGATGGGGTCGGGCACGCCGTCGTTCTGGGCCGCCGTCTGCTTTTGGGCGAAGACGACCAGCTGGCGCTTGAAGGGGCCGCCTTGCGGCGTGCGCGTCGTCTGAGCGTTGGCGATGTTGTTGGCGATGACGTCCATCGCCAATCGCTCGGCCGTGAGGCCGCTCGCGCTGATGTCGATCGAATCGTAGAAGCCCACCGCTAGAAGCGCTCCTGGATGGCTTCCCGCAGCCGGGTGAAGTCCGCCTGCAGGTATTGTGCGATAGCCCCGCTGTAGATCGAATTTTCCGTGAGCTTCGCCATCTCTTCGTCGGGATCGACGTTCGAGTGGTCGGCGCGCATCTGTGTCGTGCTGTCGACAATGACGTCCGGCTGAAACGGAACTGGCGGGGCGGCACCGCCGGCCGCGATATGCATCGGGCTGTCGACGGTCAACGGCAGCTGCGAGGGGTCCGAATCGGTCCCCATGCTCTTGGCCAACGCTTCCTTGAAGGAAACTTCCGTACGCCGATAGCCCGGCGTCGTGGCATTGGCGAGGTTGTTGGCGATCGCCGTCTGGGCACGAGATGTCCCGTCGAGGGCGTTCCCGAGCATGGAGACGTCGGCGCCGAAGAGAGGGTCTGCCATCGTTTGGGCTATCGGCGCACAGCGGCCCGCGCTTTAGTCATGCTCCGCTGAACTGTGCGGCGTAGAGCCGCGCGTAGGCTCCCTCGCGCGCCAGCAGATCGTCGTGGCTGCCCTGCTCCACCAGCCGCCCCGCCTCCAGGTAGACGATGCGGCTGGCCCGGCGAATCGTCGAGAGGCGGTGGGCGATGATGAACGTGGTGCGCCCGGCCAGCAGGCGATCCAAGGCCTGGGCGATGAGCCGCTCGGAGTGCGAGTCCAGGGCACTGGTGGCCTCGTCGAGGATCAGGATGCGCGGATCCCGGAGAATGGCGCGCGCGATCGCGATGCGTTGGCGCTGGCCTCCGGAGAGGCGCACGCCGCGCTCTCCCACGTACGTGGCGAAGCCCTCGGGAAGCTCGTCCACGAACTCGGTCACGTTAGCCAGCTCGGCGGCGCGACGGATCTCCTCCGGCGAAGCATCCAAGCGGCCGTAGCGGATGTTCTCCTCAATGGTATCGCCGAAGAGCTGCGGCTCCTGCTGCACGAGCGCGATCGCCGAGCGGAGATCGGCCAGCGAGAGCGAGCGTGCGTCGAGGCCATCGACGAGCACGCGCCCCGCGCTCGGTTCATGGAAGCGTGGAATGAGGTTGACCAGCGTCGTCTTTCCCGCGCCGCTGGGTCCAACTAATGCCACCGTTTCGCCAGGGCTGGCATCCAGCGTTACCGCGCGCAACACCGGATCCACGGCACCCGGAAACGAGAACGAGACGTCCTCGAAACGTACTTCACCGCGCGGCGCGACCAGCCGGCGCGTCCCCGGTGCGGCGGGGTCTTCGACCGGCAAGTCCAGGATCGTGAAGATGCGCCCCGCCCCCACCGTAGCCTTGGCGAGGTCGCCCACGAAGTTCGCGCCGCGGTTGAGCGGATTGCTCGCTAAGACCACGAGCGTCCAGAATTGGAAGACCTGGCCGACGTTGAGCCGCTGGAAGACCACGACTTCCAACGCCGAGACGACGACGATCGCCAAGAACGCGATCAGCATCAGCACGCTCACCACACCAGGCTGCGTGAGCAGCAGCTGCGTCAGCTTCATGTACGCGCCGAAGAACGCTTCATTCTTGTCGGAGAAGCGCGCGATCTCGTGCTGCTCTCGGCCGAAGGCCTTGATGGTGCGCACGCTGCCGAGTGCCTCGATGAGATTGGAGGAGAGATCGGCGATCGACTCCTGGGCGCGATGGGTGCCCGTCGTGATCAGGCTCGAGAACCGTGCCACAGCGAGATAGACGATCGGCACGAAGATGAAGAGGAAGAGCGCCATCCGCCAATCGGTAACGAACATGCCGATGACCGCGCCGATGAACGTAACGGTATTCTGCGTCAGTTGCGGTAGCGAGATAGAGACCGCATCGGTCATCAGCTGGAGATCTTGCTCGAAACGAGCGAAGAGCTCACCCTGCCGCCAACGGTCGAACTCCGCCAGCGGAAAGTAGACGATGCGGGCGAAGAGCCGTGCGCGCATCTCGGCGATCAGTCGCTGACCGCTCCAGGCCGTCAGGTAGCTCGCTCCGTACTGGGCAGCCGCGGCCACCGTATTGGCGGCGAGAAGCAAGGCGACGATGACCCAGAGCTCGCTCAGCCGTTGCGCGATGGAGAGCACGCCGTGGCCGGCGCCCAGCACGTCATTGAACAGCGGGTTGAGCGCCTTGGCGTAGGAGAGCGGACCGAGTCCGGCGAGCACCGCCAACAGCAGGGCGCTGCCGAGGCGCCCCGCATAATGGCGGGCCTCGACGCCGAGGCGTCGTATGATCTCCTTGGTCTCCACGGGGCACCACGCTTCCGGAGCCTAAACGCGAAACCTTTCACCAGGGCCTAGAGTACCTCCGCACGAGGACGCTTTCCATGCGTCGGAGAGCGAGGGAGTCGATCATGGGCTGCTACTATCACGACGCCGTTCCCGCGGCGGGAGCTTGCAGCGGCTGTCACCAGCCGCTCTGCTCCACGTGCCTCTCCGAGGGCCCGCTCTGCGGGAGCTGCCGCCTGGCGCAACGCCTCGCACACGAGAGCGAGCTGCACCTCTCCGGTGCACGCTCCGGGAGCGAGCCAGCGCCGCCCGCCGGCCAGGCGGCCACGACGGTCATCGGCTCTCCTGAAGGGCGCGCGCTCGCGGCCGCGGGCTACATTCCATTCCTCTGGCCGGCGGCTCTCCTGGCGCTGGTGACGTCGCATGGGCGCGATCGCTACGTCCGCAAGCAGAGTCTCCAGGCCCTCGGCTTCAACCTCGGCATGGGAGCTCTCTGGATCGCACTCCACGTGATGGCCGCCATTCCGCTGCTGGGCTGGCTGCTGTGGGGAACGCTGCCCTTCGTGCTCCCCGTCTGGCTAATCGCCGGCGCCGTCTTCGGCATCAAAACGTGGAACGGAGATGACGTGCGCGTCCCCATCGTCAGCGACTACGTCGATCGCCTCGTCCCCGCATAGCGCGCTGCTAGGTATGCGAGAGCGCGGCACGATAGCGCGCTAGGAACGCGCGCGCCGCGGCGCCGTGGTCCACCACCGGATGCGGATAGCGTGCCGCATCGAAGAGCGCGAGTTCCATCTGCTCCCGCGGCGGAGCGCCCAGCGGCGCATGGATGGCGTGCGCAGGCACACCTGCAAGCTCGGGGACCCATTGCCGCACGTATCGCCCCTCGGGGTCGAACGTACGAGCCTGCCGCACGGGGTTGTAGATCCGGGGGTACTGCGCCATGTCGGCACCCACCCCGGCGACCCACTGCCAGTTGCCCGTTGCCAGCGCCGCATCGTCCTCGATCAGGTAGCGATCGAAGATTTCGCGCCCGCGCCGCCACGAGACACCCAGGTCGAAGCAGAGAAACGAAGCCGCGACCGCCCGAGCCTTCGGATGCATCCATCCGCGTGCTCGCAGCTCGCGCATCGCGGCGTCGACCAGCGGATATCCCGTCGTTCCATGCTCCCAGGCATCCACGCCCACGGCGTCCTCCGCGAAGCGCAACGCAACAGCCTTCTCCTGCAGCGGCTTGTCGTGGGTACGCGGCCAATGCCATGAGAGCTGAAGGAAGAAGTCGCGCAACGCCAGGGAACGCTCCGCCTCCTCGTAAGAGCGCCGCTCCTCCATCACGGCGTAGGGACGCCCCGCCAGCACGCGCAGCTCGCGGACAACGCGCCGTGCGGAGATCGTTCCCAAGGCGAGATCCGGACCGAGGTGCGCGGTAGGCGGCCCTGCAAAGAGCCGCCGCGCTATTGCGTATTCGCGCGCGGGATACGCGAGGAAGGCTGCAAGTCTGTGTGCCGCCGCGGGCGCTCCGCCGGCGAACTCCAGCGCAGCGGGCTCGTGACCGAAATCGCGCGGTATCGGAAGCGCCTCCCCATCGATCCCGGCAACGTCAAACGCTCCATCCAGGAGGTGCTCGCTAGCCGCCCCGGCCAGGGCCACCCGACGCCAAGCGGCGTGAAACGGCGCGAAGGCCCGGTAGCCTTCGCCGGCGGCATGCCGCTGGAGATCGACCTCCTCTGGAGAGAGCACGGGAGCATCGTGCGAGATGAGCGCGCGTATCCCAGCCTCTTCGAGCGCCTGCACGGCATTGCGATCATCGGCCAGCCCCGGTCCGTCGTAGGTCCACGACCAGGCAACAGCCCTGGCGTCGAGCGATCGCGCGAGCGACACCAGCGCGGGCCCCGCACGGCGGGCTCGCCGTACGATCAGGTTCGCGCCACGTGCGCGCAGCGCATCGTCCAACGCGGCCACCGCCGCGCAATAGAACGCCGTGCGGCGAGCGTTCGCGCGCACACGCGCAACCGTCAGGTCGTCGAGGAGCAGGACGGGAACGAGGCGCCCTTCGGCGAGGGCACGCGTAAGGGCGAGATGATCCTCCAGCCGGAGGTCACGCCGGAAGCGGTAGATGATGCGATGGCTCATGGGCGAATCGACGCAAAGAACGCGAACGGGCGCACGCCGTGTGGCGAGCGCCCGCTCCGCTGGTGAGTTCTTCCGATGCGCGGACTACTTGAACGTTGCGAGGATGTAGGCCGCGACGTCGGCGACGTCTTTCTCCTTCAGCGGATCCGGATAGAGCTTCGGCATCGGCGGCTTGGGATCTTTGATCCACGCCACGAGCGCAGCCTGCGTGCGCGGCATCGCCGGAGTTTTCAAGTCCCCGTGAAGATTGGGCCCGACGCCGCCCGATCCATCGGCGCCGTGACACGAGGCGCAGTTGGCTCCGTAGACCTTCTTACCGTTGTCGACGTCGCCGGCACCTGCGGCCGCAACCGCAGCGGGCGAAGCCTCGGCGGCGGCCGCCGTAGATTCCGCAGCCGGCGATGCCGCCGCGCTGGTTTCATTCGACGTGGACGAGGTCTGCGATCCCTTTGAGCACCCGGTAGCCACCATGCCCGCGAGTGCAAGCATCGCCGCAGCGGTCATCAACTTGTTCACAGCCGGAACACCCCTCTCATCTGAATCGACTAAAACAAAGATGCGACATTAGCCCTGAAGCGCCCGCTTCGCAGGAGCGCAGACGGCCTCCTCCCTCGCGCCTCGCGCACGGCATGAGGACGATAGGATCGTACCCGTATCGTAGACGAATGCTTTCCTACTCTATGAGCAAGATCTTTTTGCGCTATGGGCGCGACGACGATATTCCGCGCCTCATCGCCGGAAACGTGGTGCCGGGCTCCGCCGGCGACGCCGGCGCGTGGCAGCAACGGCTTGCTCTGGCGCTAACTGAGCAGCGCAACGGCCGGCGCCTGGTCTTGGTGGCGGAGGATCGCTCAGGACTGGTCGGCATGATCCAACTCGTCTTCAAGTTCCCCCCCGGCTATAACGATCCCGAAGCCGCCAACGGCTTCGATGTCGCGATGATCGAGACGCTGCGCACCGCGCCGCGCGCTCCGGCCATGGTTTCGAACGAACTGCTTCAGCAAGCGCAAGTTCTGGCACACAAGAAGTCTGTCACCACGCTCACCTTCTGCATCTCCGCCGACGACGCCAACGGCATCTCCATGGCCAAGCAGTGGGGCTTCAAAGAGTTCCGCATCATGCCTGAGCCCAACCGCATGTTGGCCTTCTTCCGCAAGCACGTCTAACGCCCCGCACACACGCGGCTGGGTGTGCGACGTCGCTCCCAAGGGGCCGCGCGTCGCGGTGCTCTCCTGCACCGCTCCTACTGCCTTCGCGCGCGCTCTCGCCATCCTGGCTCCGCGCGCGCCTCAGAGCCCCCTTGGGAGCGACGTCGCACGCCCACCGCTGACTTGTGACGACCACAGTTCGCGACG
>SCQY01000350.1 GCA_004298665.1 bacterium
ACCGTATGCAGCTTTCGCGCCGAGCGATACCGTACACGCCCTTCACCAAGGAGCTTTCCGGGGCGACGATCGCGCTGCTCTCCACCGCTGGCGTCCATCTCAAGAGCCAGACGCCGTACAACGTGGATGGTGACAACTCATATCGGGAGATCCCCGGCGACGTAAGCGCGGGCGATCTCACGGTCACCCATAACCATTACGATACGTCGCAGGCCCTCCAGGACATCAACTGCGTCTTCCCGATCGACCGTTTGCGCGAACTTCAGCGCGATGGCGTGATCGGCGGCGTGGCGCCGATGCACTACGGCATGATGGGGTACACCCTGAGGATGAGGCAGGTCATCGAGGAGACGGCGCCCGAGATCGCCCAGAAGATCGAGCGCAGCCCTACCGATGCCGTTTTGCTGACCGGCGGGTGACCGCTCTGTCATCGCACGGTCGTGCATGTACAGCGGGCCATCGAGGCCATTGGGATCCCCACCATCCTCATCACCGTCGACCCGGAGCAATCCAGCCAGGCGCGCCCGCCGCGTGCCGTCCAGCCGGTGAATCACCGTCTGGGATGGCCGGTCGGCCCCGCCGGTGCGGTGGAGGTCCAGAGAAAGACCGTCGAGCACGCGCTTGCGTGTCTCGTGAACCCCGTCGAGCCGGGCACGATCCGGACGTACGAGGATTGACCCTCGCTTCACTCTCACTCACACCCAACGGAAAGGTCACGGTTAGAAGCCATGGCGGTTACCAAAGGGCGTACGAGCTTGGGGCACCAGACGCCGACCCTCAAGGTCGGCGACAAGGCTCCGGATTTCGAGGTTCCCATCGTCAATCAAGATGGGACGTTCAAACTCTCGAATTCCCGGGGCAAGAACGTCGTGCTGGTGTTCTTCCCTCTCGCCTTCACACCGGTCTGAACATCCCAGATGCCTTCGTATTCCGAGCAACTCGATCGGTTCGAAGGCTATAATGCCCAGGTCGTGGGCATCAGCATCGATCAGAAACCTGCGAGCGCGAAATGGGTGGAATCCCTTGGCGGGCTCGACTATCCGATTCTCAGCGACTTCTGGCCGCACGGTGAGGTGGCGCTGAAGTACGGTGTCCTCCGCAAGGAGGGCTACGCCGAGCGCGCCATCTTCATCATCGACAAGGACGGCGTCGTGCGCTACATCGACGTGCACGACATCGGCGAGCAGCCCGACGAAGAGCAGATCTTCGACGAGCTGCGCAAGCTCGCTTGACGGCGCGCATTCGCACATGAAGAGGAGACGGCTCCGTCGGCGACGGAGCCCTCTCCATGAGAGCGCGCGTGCTGATCCTCTGGGTGGCCGTGGCGGCCGCCGCCGGCGTGCTGAGCGTGGTGCAGGTGCGCCGCTGCCCGCACGCCCCCTTCGATCGCGCAGCCGACGCGCAACGCGTGGCTGCCATTCCCGTGGAGCAGCTGCTGCACGACCCCGCATCGCTCTTGGTGGACCAGCGGCGCCAGCGGGAGGCTGCCTGCATCGCCGCCTACGGCCGTGCCCGTGCCGTCGTAGCGGTGGCTGCTATCGTCTTCGCGCCGCTTGCCTGGCTGCTGTTGGGCTGGCACCGCGGGCTTGCGCGTCTCCTGCCCAACGCACCGCGCCCTGCGCGCTACGCTGCCGTTGGCGCCCTGCTCTCGCTGTGGATCTGGGCCTGGGGTGCGCCATTCGATGTGGCGGAAGTGCTGGCGGCGCGCGGCTTGGGCCTCTCGCGCGAAAGCGCAACGACCTTCCTCTCCAACCAGGGGGCTGCATTGGGGCTGCAGGTGCTGGCGGGCGTCATCATCGCGCAAACCATCGGCGTTCTGCGCCGCCCGCGCTGGTCGCTCCGCTATGCCGCCGCCCTAGCGCCGCTCGCCGTCTTCATGGCGATTGTCGTGCCGCTCTGGATTGCGCCGCTCTTCAACAGCTACCGCCCCATGCCG
>SCQY01000351.1 GCA_004298665.1 bacterium
TCCATGTTCTCCTTGATGAGGTGCATCGGCACGTGGCCGGGTCCCTCGATCATCACCTGCACGTCGTGCGCCCAGGCGATCTTGGTCAGTTCGCCCAGCGTCTCCAGCTCGGCGAACTGTGCTTCGTCGTTGGCATCGGCCGTACAGCCGGGGCGCAGACCGTCACCCAGCGAGAAGGCGACGTCGTACGCCTTCATGATCTCGCAGATCTCCTCGAAGTGCGTATAGAGGAAATTCTCCTCCTTGTGCAAGAGGCACCACTGCGCCAGGATCGATCCGCCGCGCGAGACGATGCCCGTGACGCGATCCGCCGTCAACTTGATGAAGCGGCGGCGCACGCCGGCGTGGATGGTGAAGTAGTCGACGCCCTGCTCGGCTTGTTCGTAGAGCGTGTCCTTGAACGTCTCCCAGGTCAGGTTCTCGACGCTGCCGTTGACTTTCTCGAGGGCTTGATAGATCGGTACCGTCCCGATGGGCACCGAGGAGTTGCGGACGATCCACTCGCGCGTCTCGTGGATATTCTTGCCCGTGGAGAGATCCATCACGGTGTCCGCGCCCCAGCGCGTGGCGAACGTCAACTTGTCTACTTCATCCTCAATCGACGAGGAGACGGCCGAGTTGCCGATGTTGGCGTTGATCTTCACCAGGAAGTTGCGGCCGATGATCATCGGCTCCGACTCCGGGTGGTTGATGTTGGCGGGGATGATCGCGCGCCCGCGCGCCACTTCATCACGCACGAACTCCGGCGTGCAGCTCTCGCGGATCGCGACGTACTCCATCTCCGGCGTGATCTCACCGCGCCGCGCGTAATGCATCTGCGAAACGTTCTTGCCGGCTTTGGCGCGCAGCGGCGTGGGCGAACCGTGGAAGCGGATCTCGTCCAGCTCCTGCATGGCGTCGCGGCCGCGCCGGTAGACGGACGTAGGCCGCGCCAACTCCTCGACATCGCCGCGGCCGCGAATCCATGCCTCGCGCATACGCTCGAGGCCGCGATGGACATCGGTCTCGACGCCGGGGTCCGTGTACGGGCCGCTGGTATCGTAGAGGCTGATGCTCGATCCATCGCTCAAATGGAGCTTCCGCATCGGCACACGCATGCCGTGCGGCCCGTCGACGTAGACCTTGTGGGCGTGGGGTGCCTCGGAGTCTTCGTGCGCCTCGTCGACGGCGTGCGGATCGGTCGTGGTGCTCATGCGTTCCTCCCCCGCCAGACCGAGAGAGGAAGCCCAGACGCCTCACTCCCTGCGCTGGCATGATCCAGATCAGGTTCAACGGTCGGCGACCACCGTCGCCCTCTCAGCCCGCGTATGGCGGACTCCCGTGCAGCGGTGGCTTCTCCAAGAGAGTGCGCACCCCTGGCAATGCCGGGCGCCCGGCCATTAGGCCTCCTCCTCGCCGTCCTCGACCATGCAGGCTACATGGCCGCAGAGGCAGGTGTCCTCGTCTTCCTCGCGCGCCGTGGCCACGCGGCAGTAGTCGCTGCAGAACGACTCGTCACCCACGGCTGAGGTGACGGCGCAGCTGCACCTCGAGTGGCGACACTCGAGCATCTCCTCGACCATCGTCAAGCCCTCCCTGCGGGGAACATACCCAAAGGGCGGTGGACTGCACGGTCGAGCCGCCCGGTACCTCGCTACAGCTTCGGCAGGGTGATCGCACCTTCGTCCGCTTGGCTCACGAGGGAGGCATACTTCGCCATCACACCGCGGGTGTAGCGCGGGGCCATGGGCTTCCACGCGGCTTTGCGTGCCTCGAGCTCACCGGCAGGGAGCTCCACGTCGATGCGGCGCTTCTCCGCATCGATGACGATCGTGTCGCCTTCACGCAGCAGCCCGATGGGGCCGCCCACAGCGGCCTCCGGCGCCACGTGGCCGATCATCAGCCCGCGCGTGGCCCCGCTGAAGCGGCCATCGGTCATCAGCGCGACCGATTCGCCCAGCCCCTCGCCGACGATGGCGCTCGTGACACCCAGCATCTCGCGCATTCCTGGGCCGCCCACCGGCCCCTCATAGCGGATCACCACCACGTCACCGGCGACGATCTTCCTGGCCAGCACGGCCTGCATCGCGTCCTCCTCGCGATCGAAGATGCGCGCAGGCCCCTTGTGGTACGCGCGCTCGTGGCCGGCCATCTTCACGACGGCGCCGCTGGGCGCCAGCGAGCCTTTGAGGATCACCAGGCCTCCCGTCTCCTTGAATGCGTGCTGGACGTCGTGAATCACTTGCTGTCCGGGCGTCTCGACGGCATCGGCGGCTTCTTCAGCCAGCGTGCGCCCCGTCACCGTCAGCGTGTTGCCCTTGGCTACGCCGCCCTCCACCAGGCGCTTGGCGATCAACCCGATCCCGCCGGCCTTGTCGACGTCGAGCGCCACGAACTCGCCGCCCGGCTTGAGCGAAGCGATGATCGGCGTGCGCCGGCTGATGGCGTCGAAGTCGTCGATGCTCAGCGGCACACCGGCCTCGCGCGCCATGGCCAGCAGATGCAGCACCGAGTTCGTCGAACCGCCGGTCCCGGTAGCCGCCGCGATGGCATTCTCGAAGGCGTCGCGCGTGAGAAAGGCGCTGGGACGAATATCACGCCGCAGCGTCTCCATGACCAGCTCGCCGCAACGATAGGCGATCTTCTCCTTGCGCGGGTCGGTGGCGCCGGCGCTGGCCGTTCCAAGCGGAGAGAAACCGATGATCTCCATCACGGTGGCCATGGTGTTGGCCGTGAACTGTCCCCCGCAGGCACCGGGACCCGGACAGGCGCAGCCTTCAATCTCGTTGAGCTCCATGTCGGTGATCTTGCCGGCGGCATGGGCGCCGATGGCTTCGAAGACGTCGAGCACCGTCACGTCGCGCCCTTTGTACTTGCCGGGAGCGATCGAACCGCCGTAGAGCAGCACGCACGGGATATCGAGGCGGGTGAGGCCCATCGCGGCACCGGGAATCGTCTTGTCGCAGGCAACCAGCGCCACCATCGCATCGAACATGTAGCCCAGGCCCATCAGCTCGATCGAGTCGGCGACCATCTCGCGGCTCACCAAGGAGGTCTTCATCCCCTCGGTGCCCATCGTGATGCCGTCGCTGACGGCGATCGTATTGAACTCCATGGGGGTGCCGCCCGCCGCGCGCACGCCGGCCTTGACGTGTTCGGCGAGGTCGCGCAGATGGTAGTTGCACGGCATCGTCTCGATCCACGTGTTGGCGATGCCCACGAGCGGCTTGGCGAGGTCCTCGTCGGTCAGGCCGATGGCCTTGAAGTACGAGCGCGCGGCGGCGCGCGTGGGGCCATCGGTGATGACGGAGCTGCGATGCTTCAGGTTCATGCACAGCGATTCGTCACGAGCCCCCGGCGTCCTCGCATTTCACCATGCGACCACGGTACGGCGCTAGCGGCGCAGGCCGAAGAGCGCGATCACCAGTTCTACGGCAATCAGCACGATAATGACGACTTCGAGAAACTCGCCGCGCGCGTTTTGTCCTTGATCGGTGAGAAAGCGATAGACCTCGTTGATGCTGGCGAGCTTGCTGTCGATCTGCCGCTGCCACTCCGCCAGACTCAAGCGACCCGCGATGCCGCGGTAGAGCCGCGCGTAGAATGCATCGCCGATGATCTTCAGCGCGTTGCTGGCACGATCGGCAAGTTCACGGATGTCGACCAGCAGATAGCGCAGGCGCGCGGCGCGCTGATCGGCGGCCCGCCGCCGCCCCAATAGCCGGGCAGGGTGCGCGCGCGAGATATCGAGAGCATAGATCTCGTCGAGCTCGCCGTCCAGGCGCGTATCGTACGTTCGTAACTCGACAAGCTGCGTGTTGGCGAACTCCAGAATGTCGGCGATGGCCTCGGCGCCCTCGCGCGTGTCGAAGATGAAGGCGGCATCCCACTGGATCACAACCGCGTCGCTGGAAAAGTAACTGAAGCGCACGCGCAGCGCTTCGCGCTGCTCCTCTTCCCCCAGCGGCTGCGTTTCTCCGCAGAGTAAGCCTGCCAGCGCGGAGCCGTAGACATCGAGCAGCGCGGCCGCGTCGACCGCGCTTTCGAACGCCTCGACTTCGTAGACGAAGTAGTCTTCCACCAGATGCGCGTGCGGCTCGTCGAGCGCGCCGCCGATCTCGCGCAGCACCTCGTCGAGCAGGCGCTGCGCCGCGGCTGCGGGCTCCTCTGATTGGCGCAGGCGATTCGCCAGCTCCGCAAAGCCTACCCACGAGCCTTCGTACGGCAGCGAGAGGCGGATCGAGACGACGCCGTAGTCGAAGATCTTCGCGCGCGCAAGCGTTGGAAGCCCCAGCACCGCCGTGCTCGGTAGGCGCGCCGCCAGCGGCGGCGTTGGAAATTGAATGTACGCGGGCGAGGGTACGGCACGCAACTGCAGCGGCGCGCGTTCGACGCCCTCGCCGGCGATGCGCCCCAAACGCTGGAGATCGATCGTGTCGGCGACGTCGAAGACGAAGTAGGCGCGGATCGCCCCCCGCTGGATCGGCGGCGGATGCCTCACGCCATGCTTATGCCCGCTTTCCCGTTCAGCGGCGAACGGGGGCCCAGCGCTCCATCGCCGCCGCCAGCTCTCGGTCGCCGTGACGCGACGAAGCCGACAGCACCTGCATCACGTGCTCGCGATCCGCCGGCGGGCGGTTTTGACTCAATTTGAACTTGCCCTCGAGGCGCTCGATCGGCATCGCGAAGGCCACGATTCCCCGGCGCATGCGCGCCAGATACTCCTCAGAGACACCCTCCATGCTCCAGCGGCCGCTGCGCGGCGACTCGTGGATCTCGACCAGCTC
>SCQY01000352.1 GCA_004298665.1 bacterium
GGAGCTGTAAAACCACAACATGGCTGCGAAAGAACTAGTATTCGACGAGAGCGCGCGCCGCGCGCTCGAGCGCGGTGCGAACATCCTCGCGGATGCCGTGCGCGTCACGCTCGGCCCCAAGGGCCGCTACGTCGTGCTCGATAAGAAGTTCGGATCGCCCACCATCACCAACGACGGTGTGACGATCGCCAAGGAGATCGAACTCCCGAACACGTTCGAGAACATGGGCGCCCAGCTGGTCAAGGAAGTTGCTTCCAAGACCAACGATATCGCCGGTGACGGTACGACCACCGCCACGGTGCTCGCTCAGGCCATCATCCGCGAAGGCCTGCGCAACGTAACGGCCGGCGCCAACCCGTTGTACTTGAAGCGCGGCATCGAGAAGGCCGTCGAGGCGGTCGTCAAGTCGCTCGACGCGCAGAAGAAAGAGATCGCGACCGACCGTAGCAAGATCGCCGAAGTCGCCTCCATCTCCGCCAAGGATCCCGAGATCGGCGAACTGATCGCCGTCGCGATGGAGAAGGTTGGTAAGGACGGCGTCATCACGGTCGAAGAGTCGAAGTCGATGAAGACCGACGTCGAGACCAAGGACGGCATGCAGTTCGACAAGGGCTACATCTCGCCGTACATGGCCACCGACATGGAGCGCATGGAAGCAACGCTCCAGGATGCCTTCGTCCTGGTGACGGAGCGCAAGATCTCTGCCATCGCCGATATTCTGCCGCTGCTCGAGAAAGTCGTGCAGATGCAGAAGCCGCTGCTGATCATTGCCGAGGACGTCGAGGGCGAGGCCCTGGCGACTTTGGTGGTCAACAAGCTGCGCGGTACGTTCACGACCGTCGCCGTCAAGGCGCCGGGCTTCGGCGACCGTCGCAAGGAGATGCTCAAGGACATCGCCACCCTCACGGGCGGCACGGTGGTTTCTGAAGAGCTGGGTCTCAAGCTCGACAAGGTGGGCGTTGACGTGCTCGGCCGCGCCAAGACCGTCAAGATCACCAAGGACGAGACGACGATCGTCGACGGAGCCGGCGACGCGGCCGCGATCAAGGGCCGCATCGAGATGATCAAGCGTCAGATCGACGAGACCGACAGCGACTTCGACCGCGAGAAGCTCCAGGAGCGCCTGGCCAAGCTGGCCGGCGGCGTGGCGGTAATCCAGGTGGGTGCCGCGACGGAGACCGAGCTCAAGGAGAAGAAGCACCGCATCGAGGACGCGCTCTCGACCGCTCGCGCGGCCGTGCAGGAAGGCATCGTCCCCGGCGGCGGCGCGGCGCTGATTCACGCCATCAAGTCGCTCGATGCGCTCGAGACGGCCAAGAACGGTGATATCAACGCCAACGACGAGAAAATCGGCGTGCGGATCATCAAGCGCGCGCTCGAGGAGCCGCTCCGGCAGATCGCCGACAATGCGGGCTTCGAGGGCAGCGTGGTGGTGCAGAAGGTCAAGACGCTTCCCGCCGGCGAGGGCTTCAACGCTCTGACCGGTGAGTACGTCGACCTCACCAAGTCCGGGATCATCGACCCGCTCAAGGTCACGCGCTCGGCCCTGCAAAACGCTGCCTCGATCTCGGCCCTGATCCTGACGACGGAGACGTTGATCAGCGACAAGCCCGAGCCCAAGAAGGCAGGCGGTGCTCCGGGCGGCATGCCCGGCGGCATGGGCGACTACGGCGACATGATGTAAACTGAGCTGCGGCTCAGTTACGAAACGTCGAGAGGGGTGCGGCATCCGCCGCACCCCTCGTCATGTACGGTTGCGCCCGATGAGCTCCAAGAAGATTCGAAACTTGCGATCGTAGTCTCGGGCAAACGGACCGTTGCTTTCTCGCGCAACCCATGCTTCGATCGCGCTGAGATCGGCGGAGTCCCGCTGCCGCTCGTAGACGCCGGCCGCGGCGTTCAAACAAGAGAGATCGTTCCAGGCGAAGTAGTTCATGAGCCGATCGCGGATCGTATCGGTGCTCGTCAGTATGTGAAGCACTTCGTCTCCTCTGGGATAAGTCGCATGAGTACGAACGTCATCGTCGCCGATCTTCAGAGGACCGCGAGGGAACTCAACGATATACGCCGTCCTTGGGTGTCGGAAGGATCCTCCCTGGAACGCGAAGCCGAGCGGAGCCAGAGCCGGTGCTACGGCTGGCCCGTCCTCATAGAAACGTAACACGAAATCTGCGTCCCCGGACTGATATACAGCCGGTGCGTAAAACGTCGCCGCGCTTCCTCCCGTCAGCACGGCCGAAATATCTGCCCTATCGAGTGCCGTAGAGACAGCGAACGCGACATCGATCAAGCTTGAGGACGCGTCGATCACAGCGGCTTCCCCTTGCGCCGGGGGCGGCGACGTAGCGCGCCCAATCGGCGCTGCAGATCGGCATCGGCGAGCATGAGGCGATCGAGCAAAGCGCGCAGCTCCGCGGCGCCTAGCCAGCGAGGATTCAGAGTTATGCGCCGCTGATTGCCGACGAGGCGCGTAGCAACGATGCCCTCGGTCTCCAACGCCTCTACGATGCGCTGTACCGAGCGTAGGGGGATGTCCAGCGTCCTAGCCAGCTCGGTGGCATAGGTTTCTTCGAGGGCACCGATTGCGGTAAGAACCCTCGTTCGGACGGCGCTTCCAAAGACTTGAGGGCGCAGGTCGAGCATGCCGCTAGTCTATCACTAATTACGACCAAAATGTAGTAGTACTATGACAAATATGTAGTAGGCTACGGAAACGCGATCTCGGTGCCGATCCCTTGGTCGCGGGCGCGCTCGGCCACGAGAGCCGCGCAGGCGACGTCTTCGATGGCGATACCCAGCGAATCGAAGAGGGTGATCTCCTCGGGCGAGTTCCGCCCGTGGGTGCGACCGGTCAGCACGTCGCCCAACAGCGTCAGCTCCGGGTGCGCGCCCAGCGCGCCCTCGGCGATGGCCAGCAGGATGTCGCCACTCTCGTTCAGCGCGCCCTCGCGCGAGTCCACGAAGATATGTGCCTGGCCCACCAGCGCGCCGGGCACTTCGCGCGCCACCGGCGTGGAGCTGCCCACCGCGTTGACGTGCGCGCCCGGGGCGACGGAGGCAGCGTCGAAGAGCGCGGCCTTGGCAGAGGTCACGGTGTTGACGACCTGCGCGCCGTGGATCGCGGCATTCGCGTCGCCGACGGCGCGAGCAGGCAGCCCTTGCTCGCGGGCCCAGGCGGCCGCCTCTTGGGCGCGCTCCGCGTTGCGCCCCCAGATGCGCAGATCCTCCAGTGCCAGCACTTCGCGCATCGCCAGCACATGGGAGCGCGCCTGCACGCCCGTGCCGAGAATCGCTGCCGTCCGTGCGCCGGGGTCGGCTAACAGGCGTGTGGCGACGGCGGAGACGGCGGCCGTGCGGACCTCGGTGAGGTAGCGAGCGTCGAGCAGCGCCTGCGGCGTGCCGGTGTCCGGGTCGAAGAGCATGATCGCGCCCTGGTGCGTGGGGAGTCGGAGCTCGGTGTTGCCTTCGAAGACGGTCACGAGTTTGGCCCCGAGCGCCGCATCGCCGGCCATCAGCGACCCCGGCATGGCGGCCAGGATTCCGGCATGCGCCGGTACGCCGATGCGCAGCGGCATGCGTGCCGTACCGTCAGCCTGTGCACGCAGCGCCCGCTCCACCGCGTGGATGGCGTCGTGCATCGGAAGCAGTGGAACGATCTCGTGTTCGCGCAAAATCAGCATCGGATAGTAACCCCCGATTACGGAGCGAACGTAGGCTCAACTGAGACCGGTATGGCGGATGCGCCAGATGGTGCCGCTTTGATCGTCGGAGAGGAAGAGGTCGCCCTCCGGGCCCTCGGCGATGCCGGTGGGACGCGCACCGCGGATGCCGTTGGCGTCTTGGAAGCCGCCCGCGAAGGTGCGCCACTGCAGCAGCGGGTCCGTCCAGGAGACCGCGCGCAGCGGCTCGTCGCGCAGCATTGGCACATACGCCACGAGCGGCGCAACCAAAGGCTGGTGCCAGGAGCCGTGGAGCGTGACGAAGGCGCCGCCGGACCACTCGCGCGGAAAGGGGTGGAGCGCGGCGGGCGCCGGCGTGTAGAAGACGGCGCCGATGGGCGTGATGTACGCCGGGAAGACCACGCGCGGCACGACAACCTGACCGCAATCGAAGCCGGCGCGCACCGGCTTGCGGTTCTCCACGCAGGCGGGCCAGCCGTAGTCAGCGGGGGGACGGTGTGCGGTGATGGGGTCGAAGATCTCGTAGGGGTGGCCGCGCTCCAGCTCGTCTTGTCCTGCCACGCCGGCCCAGACGTTGCCGGTGGCGGGGTCGGTTGCCAGCGCGATGGCATTGCGGATGCGCACCGCCGCGGGATGCATCCCGTGGCCGTTGGGCGCCATAGCCTGCACGGTGGCGCGCGTGTCGTCCAACTCCGGCATGCAGTTGTTGCACGAGGAGCCGACGGAGGCGTAAAGCACGCCCTCGGAAAAGGCGAGCGACGTGGTATCGTGGTCGCGCGCGCGACCGCTGGTGCGCACGTGCGCGATTGCCTGCGGTGCCGCCTCGGGCTTACGGTCGCCCGTGCGATAGGGGATGCGCCACACGTGGAACTGGCCGCCCGCGTAGAGGGCGCCGCCGGCCAGGAGCACACCGGCTACCGGGGCATCCGCGATGTGCACGAAGACGCGCGCTGTAGCCGGGACGGGCGCCTCGGCGCGCTCGACCACGTAGACGTCCTCGCCGCCGGTGCCGACGAAGAGGTCGCCATTGGGGGCGACGGCCAGCTCCCGCGCGCCGTCCACGTGGGCGATGACGGTAGCGGTGAAGCCGGGCGGGAGCATGGGGATCATGGGTAGACGTACGGCATGCGTGCCGTGCTACCTGGCGGGAAGCCGGTATTACGCTCGCCAGTGCTCCACATGGGCGAAGAGCGGCGCGTGCTCGTCGATGACTACGGTGGTCGCCGGGTTCGACGCGATCGCCAATTGGAACCGTCCAAGCGGCAGCATCGGAGCAGCATCGGCAACGATGGCATCGGCGCGCGCCAGGCTGGGTGCGCCGGCAGCACCACTCGTCTGCGCAGCCTGAGTTTCGAGCGCATCAAATGACGAGCTGCACCAGCCTGACATGTTCTGCGGGGCCTTGCAACCCAGGATTGAGCGTAGATCCGGCGTTGCGAGATCCGAGAACCACAAGGTGAGGTCGTATGTGCC
>SCQY01000353.1 GCA_004298665.1 bacterium
ATCCTCCGCGCGCTCGACGACCGGGATCGGCGCGCCGGCGGCCTCGGCCGCGCTGACCCAAGGGGGCAGACCGTAGGTCGGCGCGATCTTCGTGCGCACCCACAGCCTCTTCCATTGCTCCACTGGCATCCGCGCGCGCTCGAACAGGTAGCGCGAGACGTCTAGCTTGCGCCAGCCCATGCCGGCGAGTCGCGTTGCCGTGGCCGGCGCGATCAAGACCGCGACGCAGCCACCGTGCAGGATGCCGAAGGCGGAGGCCGCCGATGCCATGACGTTCGCTACGTCGTCGAGGTCGCCCGTGACGTTGACGCTGCACTCCGCACGCAGGAGCGTGACGGCGCTTGCCTCCGCAGGCAACCCTGCCTCGACGTGCAGAGGCGCCCACGGATTGCCGTGCGTCCGTTCCGCGAGACACAGGGTGTAGCGCGCGGGCTGACCGATGCCGGCCAAGGACATGACGCCGGGCCAGCCGCCGCCGACGTTGTTCATGATCAGCCGCAGCGCGCGACCGATCGTCGCATTCGCACGCCAGCCGGGCCCCAGCGCGCCTATGTCTGCGTTGATCCCCAGTTCCTCAGCCAACGGGCCGCTCACGATGACCAGCGGCGTCACGTTTTCGTCGGTCGTCTGTACGCCCCGCAGATTGAACTTCGGATCGAGCATGCCGCGGACAGCCGCCAGCACGACGGGGAAGTACTCCGGCCGGCAACCGGCCATGACCGCGTTGACCGCGAGGATCTCCACGCTAGCCTCGCCATGCATCGGGTCGAGCTCGCCGAGCACAGTGGCAGCGGACGAGGGCGAGAAGCGCACCATCTCGCGCACGCGCGCCGGCGTCGGAGGGACGATGGGCACGCCGTCGGTCCAGCCGCGACGATAGAAGAGTTCGTTGACGGTGGCATCGACATCGGCGCTACGGATCATCTCGACGCGTTGCGGCGTGGAACTCCCGCTCACCAAGCGCTTTCCCACGGGATCGATCTCGCGCGGACGGTCGCCGAGGGCGTCGTCAACCCAGCCGCCGCCGTTCTGGCGTCCAACGGGGTTGTGGATCCATTGCGCGCCCTGCACGCTATTCCGCGTATGCCGCCCGCAGTTTCGTTCTCCAATGAGACGGCAGAACGATCGGCTTCATGGTTGGGAAGCCGAGCATACCGTTGTGCGTGAGAAAGTAGCAGTTCGTCCGCATCGGATCGCCGCTCACCGCGATCGTGTAATCCTCGGGGCGAACGACCAGCGGGACGAGGCGTTCGGGGTCGCGGGAGGCGCCGAAGATCTGCGGTGCCTTGCGGAGCATCGCCAGATCGTAGAGCGAGCGCCTTCCGGGAACCAGGTTCGTCCAGCCGGATATGTAGTTCTCGAACTGCCGCGCCGGAATGCGCGCGTGTTCGAAGAGGTACGCTTGAAGGTCGGCTTTGGTGTATCCGGAACCGGCGATCGTCTTGGCGACGATGGGGGAGAGGACGAGCATCGGCTTGTAAGCGCCCGTGGCCATGCCGACGGTGAACATCAACTCCCACCCGGTGTACTTGACGACCGCGTCCGCGAGGTAGGGGAGGCACTGCTCGGCCGAGGCGCCGTAAACCGAGACGATCACGTGCGAACCCGTGTAGCGCGCGATGTAAACCCCGCTTTGCTCGGACGGCAAGCCCATCTCCGCACAGAGCACCGGCCAGCCGATCTCGGCCAGCGTATCCTCGTTCTCCGCCATGACCACGCGCCAGGTGCCGCCGAACGTCCCCTTGTCGTTCTGGTGCGGAAGAAAACCCGCGACGTTGCGCAGATACAAGCGCCAGAAGCGTCCGATGCTGGTGTTGGCCTGGAAGCCGTCACGCAGCGCCCCTTGCTCGTAGTTGAAGCCAAGGTCCTTGACGAGGGGGCCGTTGATGACGATCTGCGTTTCGGCGCCGGGTGTATTGCCGCTATGCTCGACGCCATAGGATGGATCGGCCATCGCCTCGACCAGGGCCACCAAGATAGGCATGTACTCGGGGCGGCAGCCGGCCATGACGCCGTTGACGGCAACGTTCCAGATCGTTGCCGCGCGATTGTCGGGCGGCATGGTCGCTACGACCTCGTCTGGACTCCGGTCGACGAACGAGAGGAAGGCGTCGATACGCTCCCGCGTCGGGGGGACGATGGGCAAGCCGTCGGACCACAGGTTTTCATAGAAGAAACGGTTTACCTCATCGATGGAGCCCTCGAAGACGACCTCGCGAGGAGCCGGCTCTGCGGCGTGCCGCGCGCCGTTCGACGCAACGGTGAGACAAGCGACAAGGCGCTCCACCGTCACCGACGAGATGTTGTTGTCGAGCTCATCGATGCTCTGTACGTCGGGGTGCCCAGGCACGACAGCGATGCCGAGCGCGGGCATCGCAAGGCCGGACGACGCTGCCTTTGCTTGCCCGAGGAAGCCTTCGCAGACGAGCGTCGCCGTTGGGAATCCGGCTTTCTCTACCGCGGCACTCACCCGCAACACGGCGGGTGTGCAGCTCCCTCAACAGCCGACTCCAGAGACGACGGCATCGACGCCAAGGGTACGCAGCTTGTCAGGCAGGCCGGCGACCACCGCCTGTTCGTCACTCCCGTGCGTCGAACCGAACGCGTCGTAGCCCACGAATCGCATGCCGGGAAAACGGCTCTGCAGCTCCCGCTCGATCATGGGGAAAATCTCGTCACCCCGGAAGAGATAGTCCCAGACGAACGCCACGGTCTTGCCGGCTAGCGAATCCAGCCGCGGCGCAAGCGGTTGAGGTTTCAACATCCGCTCGCCGCGCGGCCAGAAAACGGCGTACGTATCGCCGGATTTCTCCATCGCTTCTCCTTGCGTCCGGTGCTCTTTCAAGAGAATATGTGGCGTTGGGCTCTGGACCCTCTTATAGCATCGCACTTTCTTCACTGTCAACAGAAGCGGCAGCAACTCGTTGGCTCGGGCCGGCCCACACGGCCATGTATGACCTTGTACGCGCATGCGGCTCGACGTAGAGAACCCGTCGAAAAGAGGGCAGTTTGGCTGTTCTATGCAGAGAACGAACGCTGCTCTTGTGCATTCAACGCCTCCATGTTATCTTTGGTCAACAGCAGCCGGCGTCACGGGTTCTTCGGAAAGCGAGATCGAGAAGCAGCGCTCGTCATGAAGATCGTAGTCACCGATCCAGTTCACGAAGACGGCATCGCCCGGCTGCGTCGAGTGCACAACGTCACGCTGCTGTTCGAGGAACCGCGTGCGGATAGCCGGGACGCTGCATTGGCGAGCGCAGACGCTCTCGTCATTCGCGGCTTTACGATATCCGGCGAAGTACTCGACAGGTGCCCGCGCGTGGGTGTGATCGGCAAACATGGTTCCGGCACCGATAACGTCGACCTCGCGGAGGCATCCAGACGAGGCGTCGTCGTCGCCAGTACGCCGGGGGGCGCCAACGCGACGGCGGTAGCGGAGGGCGCCGTCGGACTCATGCTCGCGGCGCTGCGGCGCGTCTTGGATTGTCACCGGGCGGTAACGGAAGGCCGCTTTGGCGTGCGAGACGAGTGGCGCCTCGCCGATCTCTGGGGGCACACCCTTGGCCTCGTCGGCTGCGGCAACATCGGCACGATCGTTGCTCGCATCTGCCGCCGGGGCTTTGATATGCGCGTCCTCGTCTACGATCCGACGCTCTCGGCAGAGCGGGCCGAAGAGATCGGGGCGGAGAAAGTCGAGCGCCTCCACGACCTTATGAAAGAGGCGGACGTCGTCTCCATCCACGTGCCGCTGACGGATTCGACGCGCGGCCTCGTCGACGCCGCGGCGCTTGCGTCCATGAAATCGACGGCGATTCTCGTGAACACGTCGCGCGGTCCGGTCGTGGACGAGGACGCGCTCATTGCGGCCCTCGCTGAAGGCCGCATCAGGGGCGCCGGCCTCGACGTCTTTCGCCGCGAGCCCCCCGACGCCGACTCGCCTCTCCTGCGGTTGCCAAACGTGACGCTGTCACCACACAACGCGGGCTTGACCGAGGACAGTACGCGAGAGATGGGAGTCCGCATCGCAGAGTACGTTCTGCAAGCCCTTGCAGGGCAAAAGCCGCCGACACTCTTGAACCCGCAGATCTGGGAGGCCCGTCGACAGTTCGTTCGCGACGGCGTCCTCCAAGGATAGCCCACCGGCGCACCGCAACACGTTTGGAGAGCGAGAGACTATGCCGACTGCACAGCCTTCACCCGAATGGGCCTGGATCGACGGACGGTTCGTGCCGTGGGGCGAGTGCGTTCTGCACGCCCGTGCTCAGGCTATCATGACGGGCGCAAGCGTCTTCGAAGGCATTCGCGCGTACTGGAACGCCGGCCATGAGGAGCTCTACGTGTTTCGTCTCAACGATCACTTCGAGCGTCTTGCGGCATCGATGAAGATCATGCGGATGAAGCAGGCAGTCACGCCCGAGATCGCGGCAGCATCGGTGGAGCTCCTGCGGCGAAACGGCTTCAGGGGCGACGTCCACTACATGCCTGTGGCCTACGTCGGCTTTGGTGAGGGGTACGGCGCTCAGACCCCGCCGGTCCAGGAGGGTTTCTTCATCACGGCCGTTGCGAAACCGCAGTCGCCTTCCCTCGAGAACGGACTGAACGTCTGCGTGAGTTCATGGCAGCGCATCTCCGACAACGTGATGCCGCCCAGGGTCAAGGCTGCCGCAAACTACCAGAACAGCCGCTTCGCTCTTCTCGAAGCGCGCACGAACGGCTACGATTATGCGATCTTTCTCAACGCATCGGGGAAGGTCTCGGAGGCGCCGGGTGCGTGCATCTTCGTCGTCCGAGGCGACCAGGTGTGTACGCCGCCGGTCACGGCCGGCATACTCGAGAGCATCACCAGATCCACGCTGATCCAGCTCTTCAAAGAGCGGGTGGGGCGGCCGGTCATCGAGCGCGAGATCGACCGCACGGAACTCTACGTGGCGGATGAAGTGTTCCTCTGCGGCACGGGCATGGAAGTCACACCGGTGGTCTCGGTCGACCACGTCGGCGTTGGATCCAGCCGTCCGGGCCGGTTGACGAAAGAGATCCAACATCTCTACTTCCAAATCGCCAGAGGAGAGGACACGACCATGGACCACTGGCGCACGCCGGTATACGCGCCGGTTCGGGTGTGATCGTTCAGACACGCTCTTTACGCGGGCAATCGTCATGCGTGGAGCAACAGCACCAGATGGAGGGTAGGACGATGAAACACGCAAGGGCGCTTGGCGGTACCGCGGCGGTATTCGCCGGCCTTCTACTGTTGACCGCCGCACATCGCGCCGTAGCGGCGGAAACGAAGACCGTAACGATCGGCCTTCTAGCTTCGCTTTCGGGTTATGTGGCTTCATATGGCACCGACGAGCGGGACGGTGCCCTCCTCGCGATCGACGAGATCAACAAGTCGAACGCGATTCCCGGCATCAAGATCAAGCCGATCGTCCTCGACGACAAGGGCGATCCGACGGCGACGGTCGAAGCGGCCCAGCAGGCCATCGACCAGGGGGCTGTCGCTATTTTAGGCCCGACGACCACCGCCGGAACGGCGGCACTCGCGAGCATAGCAACCGCGAGGCAGGTGCCGGAGGTGAGCTTCGGTCTTCTGACCGCCAAGCCGCACGAGAACCCCCCAGCCTATGCATACAGCCTCTCGATCGAGCCGAAGGACGAGGCACTGGGCGACCTGAACGTGGCGCTCGAACACAAGAACGTCAAGTCCGTGGCGATCACCTACGATAGCAACGCGTACGGCCAACTGATCAGCGATGCGCTGAAGCAGGATGCGCCGGCGAAGGGGCTGCAGGTCGTGGCCGCCGAGGCCTTCAAGTCGACCAGCACGGACATGACGCCGCAACTCACGGCTATCCGCAGCGCGAATCCCGACGTGATCCTCGACATCGGCGGAGGAACCACCCCCGCATTGATCGCACGGCAGATGTACGAGTTGGGCATGCATCAGTTACTCGTCGTCAGCGCTGTGTCGTTCGGCATCGGCGACGCGAAGTTTGCCCAGATCGCCGGGCCGAACGCGCTGTCGAACGTTCGACACACTGCATTCGCCGAGGAGGTCTGGAACACGCTGCCAAAGTCGGATCCGCGCTACGCTAAGCTGCACGCGATGATTCCGGCGTTCCACAAAGCGTACGGGCACGATCCAAATGGCTACGGCGCAGCGGCAGCATACGACGCTACCTGGGTGCTTGCCGATGCGATCAAACGCGCGGGGTCGCTGGATCCCAAGAAGATTCAAGCGGCGTTAGACCAGACGAAGTACCAAGGAACGCTCTGTCTGGCGCGCTTCACTCCGAGCAGTCACTCCGCTTGCCATTCGGATTCGCTTGTCGCTTCGAAGATGGTCAATGGCAAGTTGACGTATGGAAACTGACCGGCCGATCTCTCGGCGGCGATCGTGATTCGGCTTCGCGGTCCCAGCCGGGTGGGCCGCGCGGCCACGAGGACATAGCGTATGGCAGAGGTCATCGGTCAGCTGCTCGTAACCGGCGTGCTGATCGGTCTCATGTACGGCGTCATCGCCGTGTGCATCGGCGTCATCTACAATGCGACGCAGATCATCAACTTCGCGCAGGGCGAATTCGTGATGATCGGCGGGGTGGCGACGTGGGCATTCATGACCGTATGGCACTTTCCCCTATGGCTGGCGGCCTCGGCCGCCGTGCTGATCGGAGCTCTTCTTGGTCTGGTCATCGAACGGGCGGTGATCAATACGGCGCGGCGGTTCCGCCCGCCGCTGTTGACGTACATCTTCCTGACGTTCGGGGTGAGCATCATTCTCAGTAACCTCACGATGTTCGCCTTCGGCACCAATCCGCTGATCTTCGATCCGTTTCTCGGCAGAGCGCCGATCGTGCTCGGCAAGATCAGCGTATCGTCTCAGTATGCTCTGGTGCTTCCGCTCTGCCTTGTGCTGCTGGCGGGGCTGACGTCGTTCTTCACGTACACGCGTTTCGGCAAGGCCATGCGCGCGGCGGCCGTAAACGAATTCGGTGCGCGAATCGTGGGCATCGACGCCGGCGCGCTTTCGATGATGGCGTTCGCGCTGTCAGGGGCGGTGTCGGCGCTCGTCGGAGTGTTCCTCACGCCGATTACCACCACGTCGTACTCGATCGGCTTGTCGTTTACGCTGAAGGGCTTTGCCGCCGCCATCACGGGCGGGCTGGGGAATTTCCGCGGCGCGGTCCTGGGCGGCTTGATCATCGGCGT
>SCQY01000354.1 GCA_004298665.1 bacterium
GCACGCTGTATTCAGCCGTCGTGTTCTTGGCACAATCGCCTTGGAAGGGCGTGGGGTACTTGGCGATCTCGAACCATCGGCCTTGATAGCGCTCGACATCGACGTATGGCACCGTGCGCAACTCGGGAAGGGGCAACACGGCCGAGTGCTTGGACCGGTAGATCATGGCGGCAGCGAGGCCGGCGCCGATGCCCGCGCCTGCAAGTGCCGCACCGCGTGATGCATTCATGCGAGCCTTCTACCCACGCCCTAGCCGTGATACGAGCCGGTTTGAGGGGTTGTCCGGCTCTCGCACGGGCGTTCGTGAGCGCGAGCACGAATGGGCCCGCATGCTCAACGCGCTGTACCGCGCCGCGTGGGCGCTGGTGCTGCTGGTCGCATTCCTCGAGGCATCGCCGGCTCCGGACGCCTCGGCTTCGTGGCCGCTCTACCGCCGCACGCTGGCTAATTCCGGCGCCGCGCCCGGTCCGGCGCAGGTGACGCATCTCGAGCTGCACTCGCTGTGGACGTATCGCGCGCAGAGCAGGCTCACCTCGGCGCCGGCCGTTGCGAACGGCGTGGTCTACGCGGGAACGTGGAGCGGGCTCGCTCTTGCCATCGATGCGCAAAGCGGACGCGTGCAATGGTCGACGGATGTGGGGGCAAATCCGGATACGTTCTACGGCGGGCCACGCGGCGTCATCGGTTCGCCCGCCGTGGCCGCGGGAATCGCTTACATGGTGAGTGGGAGCTGCACAGCGGCCGCGCTGGATGCTGTGACGGGCCGCGTGGTCTGGCGGCGACAGATCTGCGACATCGCGCGCAACGACGACACGTATGCCTCGCCCGTCGTGGCGGCCGGGGCCGTTCTCTTTGGCGTGGATCAAATCGCCGATCGCCCAACTTCCCGCGGTTACGAGATCGCGCTCGACACCGTCAGCGGCGCCGAGCGTTGGCGCTTCTACCCTCAGCGCTACCAGGGGACGGGTGCCGGCATCTCCGCCACGCCGGCCGTCGATCTGGAGCGCGGTCTGGCCTTCGTCGGCACGGGAAATCCTACGCCCGCCAACCATCCGCCGCCAGGGCCCGACGCCTACGCTGAATCGATCTGTGCGCTCGACCTCCAGTCGGGGCGCATGCGGTGGGCCTTCGGACCGGTTCACCCTCACGACGACGGCGACAACGATCTCTTCGCCTCCGCCAACCTCTTCACGGCGACGGTCGGCGGCGTGAGGTATCACGTGGTCGGTGAGGCGGGAAAGGACGACGTCTATTATGCCGTCGACGAAAACACCGGCAAGCTGCTGTGGAAGCGCAGGCTCGTCCCGACTTCGAATTACGCGATGGTGATCGGCACGTCCGCGGTCGGTACGGACGCGATCTACGTGCCGGTGTTCGAGAACCAAAATCTCGGCTGGATCGTGGCGCTGCGCTCGAGCGACGGTGCGATCCTGTGGAGTAAGAGAATGAGCGGCGCGTACGAGGCGCCTGCGCTATGGGGCGGCGTGCTCTTCGTCACCGAGGCGGCGGGCTGGATCGATGCGCTCTCGGCGCGCGACGGGCGTGCTTTGGGGCGCTGGGCGATCGACCGCCCCGTGCTGGGGCGCGGCCCGACGATCGCAGGAGATACGCTCTACGAAGCGTCGGGACAGGCGCTGCATGCCTTCGCCATCGTGCACTGACGGCGCGCTAGAGCGTCAGTACGATCTTGCCGCGCACGTCGCGTGCCTTGAGCTGCGCGAACGCACCCGCGGCCTCGTGGAAGGGATAGGTACGATCGATGGGGACGCGCAGCTTGCCCGCTGCGACGCGATCGAGAATGGCTGCGAGATCGTGACCAATCGTGCGCGGCGCAGGCGTCTTGAAGACGAAGAATCCGTGGACGCGCCCGGAGTTCCCGAACAGGTCGCGAGGCTCAAAGGCCGTCGGCTCTCCCGAGGAGTTGCCGAACAGCGCGATCACACCGCCGGGGGCCAGCAGCTTCATCGCCTGCGCGAGCCACGCGCCGCCGGCACTCTCCAGAATCGCCTCGAAGCGGCGCTCCGCAAGCGCGTCGAGCAACGAGGAACCGCGACCGATGACGACCGTCTCGTGTGCCCCCAGCTTCGCCGCGTACGCGGCCTTCTGCGCGTCGCCCACGAGGCCGACGACGCGCGCCCCGATCTCGGCCGCCATCTGGATGGCGAACGTGCCGACGCCGCCGGCGGCGCCCGTGATCAGCAGGCGTTGGCCGGGGAGGAGCTGCGCCTGATCGCGGATGCAGCGCAAGGCGGTCAGCGCGGCGACGGGCAGAGCCGCCGCCGTTTCGAAAGAGACGTTCTCCGGGATGGGCGCGACGCTCTCGTGGTGGGCGTAGACCACCTCGGCGAAGCCGCCCTCAGTCACCAGCGCGACGACGCGCCGCCCCTGCTCGTCGATGCCGGCAACGTCCCAGCCGGCGATATCGACCAAACTGTTGGCGACCTGGCGCAGATTGCCGCGGTTGAGGCCCATCGCCTTGACGGCGATGCGCACCGTTCCCTCGCCACGCGGCGGCTCCGGACGCTCGCCGATTGACGGCTTACCGTCTTCCGAGACGATCGCT
>SCQY01000355.1 GCA_004298665.1 bacterium
GCATCGTCGCGCTCGCGCTCGGGTTCGGCGGACCGCTGGGATGGTTCGCCGCGCTCTTCCATGTGCTCTCACACGCTTTCGCAAAATCCGCTGCGTTCTTCGCGGCCGGCATGCAGGGCTCGGGCATCTCGGGGCGCTTCCTGCTGGGCGCGTTGACGGCACTCTCGGGCATGCCGCCGTTCGGGTTGTTCATCAGCGAGCTGCTGCTCGTGTTCGTCGGCGTGGCGGCCCATCAGTGGGTACCGCTGGGTCTCGCACTCGTCGGGATCGCGCTGGCCTTTGCGGCGCTCTCGCGCGCCGCCATCGAGATCGCGTCAGGGCGTCGCGCCCGGGTCGAGAAGCGCCGTGATCCGAGCGTTGCACGACAGGTGGGCCCGCTGCGCTCCCGACTGATGACGGGAGCTGCGGCGTGCGCGCTGGCCATCCCGCTGGCGCTCGTGGTCGTTCCCTGGACGGGCCTTGGGGCGTCCTTGCAGGCGATCGCATCGGTGATCGGCGGCATCCGATGACGGCAGTGTCCGATCGAGAGTGGGCCGATCCAGAAGCGTTCACCGCGCGCGTGACGGCGGAGTGCGATCGGGCGGTGCCGCTCGGAGCCTACGCCGATGACCGCGCGGTGCACTATCTCTTTCTCGAAGCGAATTCCGGTCCGTACGCACTCTCGCGCAGACGCGACGACGCGGTGCGGCCGCTCCCCGCGGTCTCGGGAAGCCGCCCGCTCTTCTCCTGGGACGAGCGTGAGATGGCCCAGGAGCGCAGCGTGCGCTTTGCGCGCCTGCCCGACGCGCGGCCGTTCCGTGCGACAAACGACGGAACGATACCCACGGCGGTCGTGGCGGAGGGCGAGGGCCTCATGCACTTCGTCGTTGGACCGGTGCATGCGGGGATCATCGAGCCGGGACGGTTCACCATCAGCTCGGGGGGCGAGACGGTCGTTCACCTCGACGCGCAGCTTGGCTACCAGCACCGCGGCGTCGAGCTGCTGCTCGAAGGTCTTCCGGCCGTCGACGCCGCGTGGCAGGTGGCTCGGATCTGCGGCGCGTGCAGCGCCTCGCGGTCGTTCGCGTACGCGCGCGCGCTCGAGACGCTTGCCGGCGTCTGCATCGAACGCGAGGTCGAGCTGGCACGCTTGGCGCTCGCCGAGCTGGAACGCGTATACAATCACCTCGCGGACTTGTCCGTGAGCGCCGCCGGCGCCGGCTGGGGACCTGGATTCGCCAAGGGCATGGCCCTCAAAGAAGAGGCCATGCGCCTCTGTGCGCTCAGCGCCGGCCATCGCCTGCTCTTCGACACCATCGTTCCCGGCGGCGTTCGATCGGGTGTTTTGGCGGATCGCAAACAGAGCCGTGCCGCGCTCGCCGCGCTCGAGGCGGCAGTCGAAACCTACCTGACCAGGCTCTTCGGAACAACGTCGATGACCGCACGTTGGCATCGCGCGGGGATCGTTCGGCATGAGACGGCGCGCGCTCTCGGTGCCGTCGGCCCCACGCATCGTGCTTCGCGCGGGGAGATCGACGTGCGGGCGTTCGCGCCGTACGGGGCCTATCGAGAGTTGCCCGTGCGCGTGGCGCACGCCGCCAGCGGCGATGTCTTGGCGCGCTGCCGCGTGAAACGCGACGAGCTGCGCGAATCGTTCCGGCTTTTGCGCGAGGCCCTGGCCGAGCTTGGCGATGCCGCGTTGCCGGACGCTTGGCCTTTGGAGTTGCCGGGCGGGGCGGCATTGGCGACCGTGGAGGGGCCGCGCGGCGCGGAGACCGTGGCCGTGCACGTCGGTGCCGGCGGGCGCCTCGAGCGGCTGCACGTGATCTCGGCGTCCTACCGCAACTGGCCCCTCACCGTGCGTGCGATGGAGGGCAACATCGTTCCCGACTTTCCTTTGGTCAATAAGAGCTTCAACCTCTGCTACGCTTGCGTGGATCGGTGACATTTGCTTCATGTTTCGTCAATCGCTGGCTATCCGGCATCTCGTCTGCGGCAGCTGTAACGGCTGCGAGCAGGAGATGAACGCCTTGAATAACGCGTTCTACGACATCACTCAGGACGGATGGGATCTCGTTGCCTCTCCGCGCCATGCCGACGTCGTCACCGTAAGCGGAAC
>SCQY01000361.1 GCA_004298665.1 bacterium
GTGGCCGCGCCGATGCGCCGCTCTTCACCGAAGACGCCGCGATGATCGCGGTAGATCAAGCCTTGCGCAACGCCGGGAGCGCCCAAGCGTGTACGCGCGACGAGGTACGCCTGGCCTTCGCGTACCTCACCAACCCCATGTGCGGTGCCGCCGCCTGGGCCGGCGAAGATCGCTCGGCTATCGTCATCCTCTCACCGCCCGAATCTTGACGCCCGCAAGACGGAGGCACCACCAAACCGGTTGTGGTGAAAAGAGGAGCGCAATGTGTCGAAGATGTGTGGGGAACCGTGGCGCACCACCGTAGCCCGGCGAAGCCGGGCGAAGGGAACACCATGGGGGCAAGGCGATTGCACGAGAGACAGTCTGGCCGGTGGAGCACAGGAGTCTATGCACTTGCCGCCATGGCGATGCTTCACATGGGATGGTTTTTCGGGTGGTATTTGCGCTTTTGCGGCGGGACATGGGTTCCACCCGTTTCGGGCCTAGAGTGGTTAGCACTTGTATACATTATGGCCGTCATTGTGGACAGCGTGGTACATTACAGCGCGTTTGTGTTTTCTGGTATCGCGCTCGTTCTTCTGCTTTTTCGATTTGTCGTGCCTCCAGTCCGTGAAGAGTACTTGCGTAAGGCGTGGATCGTAGTAGGCGCTGGTACACTGACGATGTACGTTATCGCCCAATTGACCACGAAATTTGTCGGTTGTTCTGGCCCCTGAGATTCCGTTACACACGACCGGCGCCGCCGTCTGGGTCGACGATACCCGCAGCCCGATCGCCACCGTTTTACAGGAGCATCACGATCGGCAGGGATAAAATGCGTTACGGGGGTGCATGCTGATGATGCTGCTGATCGCCACATTATTGCGGCCGTTGCGCTTTTTCCGTTTTTTCTCACTGCGTCGAGCCTGGCTGGCAACACTCACGGGTCTCATTCTTTACCATGCCGCGCTCGCGGGCCACATGGCAAAGGCATGTAGTCCTACAAATAACCCGCTCACCGGTGTGACTTGGGCCATCATGCTGAACTTTGTTTTTTGGCCGTACGTCCTTCCAGGTGCAGCGATCATTTTTGCGATATTTGTTCTGGTAGGGCCGCCTTTAGCGAAACCTCTCCTGCGTTCGGCCGCATGGCTCATCTTGCCCGCAGCGATCATTCTCTACATAGTAGGACAGAGCACGATCCCCCCGGCATATGTCTCCGGAGGCTGCTTCTAGTGAAATGACGGCTACGGCCAAGGTGGTCATGGCCAGGTACGGCCCCCTAAGCCGCTAATGATCGAAACGGTCACGACACGCCGGCGGCTTTCGGCGCTGCGAGCTGGTAGCGCTCGAGATCCAGGACGTCAACGCTTTTGGTACATCGATTTCAGGCAAGAACGAACCCGCACGTTGGATGAACAACCGGATCCCCTGCGATGTGCGCGCGAGGGGCGCGGCGGTGGACACGGTAGCCGCGAACGGTGGGCGGGAGCATCCAGACGTCATGGCAGCGAGATGGCGATTGGCTGCGCGACATCGTCTTACGGGAGACCCATGGCTGAAGGGCAGAATGCCGATCTCTGTGGTGAAGTAGCTCTGTGGTAATGCGAGTCTACAACGAACACGGCATTGGGCCAGTATCGGGGTGGGGGACGAAACGGGACAGAAATGCGTGCGGTACATCCGGTTGCGCGATCCACATTCATGCATGGACTCCTTGCGCCGCCGCAGGCTGGTAGCTCCCGGGCACGGTGCGAAAACCGACCGCGAGACGGTTCCAACCGTTGATCGAGATGATCGCGAGGGTGAGCGCAACGATCTCCTCCTCGCTGAAGTACTTGCGAGCCTCCGCATAGACATCATCGGGTGCATGACTCTCCGAGATCCGCGTGATAGCCTCCGTCCACGCCAGCGCCGCGCGCTCGCTGCCGGTGTAGAATGGTGCCTCGCGCCAAGCCGATAGCACATAGAGCCGCTGCTCACTCTCGCCGGCGGCTCGCGCATCCTTACTGTGCATATCCATGCAGTTCGCGCAGCCGTTGATTTGGCTGGCTCGCATTTTCACGAGCTCCAGCAGCGAGGGCTCGAGGCCGCTCCGCCGGATGAAGACCTCCAAGCCCATCATGGCTTTCATGCCTTGGGGGCTCAGCTTCATGTAATCGAGACGTTGTTCCATGGGATTCTCCTTTACGAGCGTTCGAGCTCTTTGGCGTAGGGTGAGCGAAAGAATGGTACGAGGATCGCACTCAGCACGGCGATCGTTGCGACCACGAGTGCCACGTCGGCGAAGGCCAACGTGTAGGATTGCTCCGTGATGAGTCTCACGAGGAGCTGGACGGCGTGCAGATGTGCGGGCAAGTGCGCGAATGCAAGCCGGCTCGGCGTTGCATTCGAACGTAAGACCTGGTAATGGAAAGCAAAGCGGTGAGCCAGCACGCTCTGAACGATGGCAGGCGTTGCCTCTCCTCCGAGCTGCAAGCCCAAGCCGAGCATGGTGGTAACGCCAAGCGTCTGCGAGCGTGGAACCGCGCGCAAGACGCCCCACAGCAGCGGTATCACTGCTGGCGCGATGGCAATACCCCCCACAACAAACGAGACGATGATGGTGCCGAAGCTAGCGGCGGTGGTCGTCGCGAAGAACTGCATGACGTTCGACAGCGCGAGCAGGCCTAGGCCGACGAAGAGCAAGGGGCGCACCGGCATCGGCCGGCGATCCATGGTGATGCCGAGGAGGAAGACGAGGGGCACGAAGACGAGTGCCCGCACGACCGTCAGCTCGCCGGCAAGCGTGGCGCCAAAGTGGAGAAACTGCTCCGCGAACTGCAGCACGATGGCCACGACGGCAGAGAGCACGACTGCGACGGGGACGATCAGCAGTACTCCCGCCACCACGACGGGTATGGCAAAGAGCCTCCGATCGATAAGCGGATTGGGGGCGCGCAGCTCCCAAGCGAGGAAACCGGCTGCTGCCGCCACGGAGAGTGCGGCGAGCAGGCCGATGCGAGGCTCGCTCCACCAGTTATAGCGCTGGCCTTCGTAGAGCACATATTGGAGCGGAACAAGCGCTCCGGCGAGAAGACCAGCACCGATCCAGTCGAGCGCGGCGCGTCGATTCGCTGCCTCCTGCTCCGGTAGGAACCTGGAGCACAAGATGGCAGACGCCAGTGCCAGCAGCCCCACGATCAGGAACGTCCAGCGCCACGAGCCGTCGTTGTCGACGAGAATTCCGCCGATGAGCGGCCCAAGAGCGAGCGGCGCCCCAACGAACGTTCCGGCGAAGATCACCTGGCTAAGGCCCAACTTCTGCTCGGGCATCGCCTGCCGGAGGATCGCCTGTGAGACAGCAATGAGGCCGGCTCCGAAGGCCCCCTGAACCGCCCGCCACCACACCAGCTCGACGATGGAGGGGGAACAGGCGCAGAAGAATGCCGCCGCCGCGAAGCCCACGAGGGAGCATAAGTAGTAGCGCCGGCGGCCCAGCCGCGCGCTCAGCCATGGACTGAGCGGCAGCACGGCGATGTTGGCCATGAGATATGCGATAACGACCCAGCCGCCTTCGTCGACCGTGGCCGCCAGGTGACCGCGAATGAGAGGCAGAGTCACCATCATCATTCTGCCATCGAGAGCTTGCGCCATCGTGGCCAAGGCCACACCCATGATGAGGGCCTGAGGCGGACGGCGATTCACGCTATCGTTCGTCACCACGCCGATACCGTAACATAAGTTGAGTGGTCAGTCAAGATCGGTGAAAAAAAAAGCCTTCTCCAGAGGCCGCAAGCAGCGCGCGTGCACGCTCGCCGGACAGGTGAGTCCTTATGCAGACCCGCGCCGCCGGTCGCCGACGAGGATCGTCACCAAGTCCCTGACGTAGCTGTCGGCGTTCGTCTCCCGATCGAAGATCGCCGCGAGCAAGATGCTGGAGACGAAGGCTTGCGCCATGAGCTTCGTGTTCGTTCGGGCGAGCGCACCGCGTTGCACGGCTCCGTCGAGATAGCTGCCCACGCGCGCAATCGCGCGACGCCGCAGCACGCGCAGGCGGTCGGCGACGGGGCGATGGGAAGTCATCTCCTTGAAGAAGATGCGAGCGAGATCTTCGTGATCCCGCAGCCATTGGAAAAGGCGCGTACCCGCCTCCTTCAGACCTCTGCTCGGAGGCTCGTCGGCTATGCTATCAACCGTCTCCTCGATCACGTCGGTGAGGTTTCCGCTCTTGAAGATCTCCTCGAGAAGCGCCTCTTTGTTCTCGAAGTAGTAGAAAACCAGCCCGCCTGGGACCTCGGCCTCGGCGGCGATGGCCTTGGTGGCAGTCGCATCGAAGCCGCGCTCCGCGAAGAGCTTGAGCGCCGCCGCGAGGATTCTCTCGCGCGCTCCTGCTGGCGGCGCGACGCGCGCGCCCTTCTTCTTCGTGCCGGCCATCCGTTCGCAGAGCCCTCCGTCAGTTCGAACAGGGTATGAAATATTGTACTATTATTTGAGCGCTCAGTCCATATTGACTAATCGTGCGACAAGGCGGCTGGGCCGCTAAAGTAACGGCAGCGGCAGAAGGTGGCCGCGCCAACGCCCCCAGGCTCACGGAAGACGCAGCGATGCTGATGGTCGACGAAGCCTTGCGCTACCGGCAGCGTTCGCAATCCCTACCGGTCTAGACCGAGCCGTGATCGGTACGCAGCATCTATCATTCGCAACGAAACAGGCTCGCCCGCGGGGGCCGTGTCGTCGCGCAGTGAGCGCTGCCACCAAGAGACATCGCACCAACGGCCGAGCTTGAACGCAACACCGCGGTAGACGCCAACCGGCTCAAAACCCATGGCTCTGTGCAGCGCAACGCTCGCCTCGTTCGGGAGCGTGATACCGGCGTATGCACGGTAGTATCGCTGCTTCGCCAAGAGATTGAAGAGCGAGGCATAGAGCGTTCGCGCAATCCCCGTACGGCGGCTCGACTCCGCGACGTACGCGGTTACGTCGACGGACCAGCGATAGGCCGCACGCTCGCGATGCCGGCCCGCGTAGAC